>SKMY01000046.1 GCA_007120815.1 Syntrophomonadaceae bacterium
ATTTAGTATAGATTAAGTATAGATTCAAACAGAACTGTCAAACTATGAACAGCCCTAGGAGGTGAAAATGCTTGCGCTTGTCTGCCAGGGGAGAATACGGGGTTCGAGCCATGGTTCACCTGGCCTTGAATTACCGGGGAGACCCCGTACCGTTAAGTAGAATTGCGGGTAGCGAAAATATCTCCCAACAGTTTTTGGAGCAGATTTTTTCTATGTTGAGAAAAGGCGGCTTGATCAACAGCATTCGAGGGGCCAAGGGGGGATATACCCTGGCTTACCCACCGGAAAAAATTTGCGTCGGAGATATTCTTCGTGTCTTGGAAGGCCCGATTGCGCCGGTAGAATGTGTTTCTGAAGAAGGCAATGGCGAAGCATGCCGTTGCGGCCGATCGGAAGAATGCCTGGCACGACATGTCTGGGAAAGATTGCGGGACCGGATTAACGACGTATTGGATAATACCACGCTTTACGATATGCTGCACGGGAAACACTGAGCATCGTATGTTTGTTGTCCCCCATGCAGCTACGTGATATATGAAAAGGAGGCTTTTTGCCATGGAAAAAATCTACCTGGATCACGCTGCGACCACCCCTGTGAGAGAAGAAGTCCTGGAGGCCATGCTTCCCTATTTAAAAAACACCTTTGGAAACCCCTCCAGTATGCATGTCTTTGGAAGGGAATCCAGGCGGGGTCTTGACGAGGCAAGAGCTAAAGTGGCTTCCTCTCTCGGCGCCCTGCCGGAAGAAATCATTTTCACTTCGGGGGGTACCGAAGCCAACAACCTGGCCATTCAGGGAGCAGTCAGGGGGGATTCCAAGAAGCGCCATATCATTACAAGTGCCATTGAACACCACGCCGTGCTGGATACCGTGAAATACCTGGGAGATCATGGGCTTGAGGCAACGGTTTTGCCCGTGGACAGTAACGGGCTGGTTGACCCCGATGACCTGAATAAAGCCATAACTGACCAAACCTTAGTGGTTTCAATTATGACGGCAAATAACGAAGTGGGCACCATTCAACCGATTGAGGAACTCGGCCGCATCTGCAGGGAAAAAGGCGTTTATTTTCATACCGATGCGGTGCAAACCATTGGGCACATACCCATTAACCTGCAGGAACTGCCCGTTGATATGCTTTCCCTTTCCGCCCATAAATTTAACGGACCAAAAGGTGTTGGGGTGCTGTACGTTAGAAAAAAAACCCGCCTGAAACAACTGATCTTTGGAGGTGGCCAGGAGCGAAAACTCCGACCAGGAACCGAAAACCTGCCGGGGATTATTGGCCTTGGTCGGGCCATCGAGTTGGCCTGTGAAAACATTGAAGAAAGAAAACAGAGACTTATTTTTCTGCGCGATAAATTGATTGCCAGACTGCTGGAGGTGGAGGATGTCATACTAAACGGACACCCCACCCGGCGCTTGCCAGGCAATGTGAATATCAGCACCCTTTACGTGGAAGGGGAATCGCTGCTTCTAAGTCTGGATTTAAAAGGGATTGCAGCCTCCAGCGGTTCTGCCTGCACCTCAGGTGCCCTGGAACCTTCCCATGTTCTCATGGCCCTGGGCCTGGACCACCAGACAGCCCACGGCTCCCTGCGCCTGTCTTTGGGGGAAAGCAACACGGAAGAACAGGTAGATTATGTTGTTGAAGTGTACAAAGAGACCGTTGAAAAGCTAAGAAAAATGTCCTCTGTTTTTAAGAAATAGTTGCAGAAGCAGCAGGTTAAGTGCTAAAATGTCGTGGGAGGGGAAAACATGTACAATGAAAAAGTAATGGATCACTTTCAAAATCCCCGCAACGTGGGGGAAATGGATAAACCCAGCGGTGTTGGGGAAGTAGGTAACATGAAATGCGGAGACATCATGAAGGTCTTTATCAAGGTCAAGGATGATGTTATTGATGATATTAAGTTTTTAACCTTCGGATGTGGCGCAGCTATTGCCAGCAGCAGCGTGCTGACCGAAATAGTGAAAGGTAAAACTCTGGAAGAGGCCGAAGCCATTACCAATCAGCATGTTGCCGATGAACTCGGCGGTTTACCTCCGGCAAAACTTCACTGTTCCAACCTGGCGGCTGATGCTTTGCAAAATGCGATTAAGGATTATAAAAATAAGCCCGCTTCCAACTGAAAGGCAAAGAAGTAACGCATTTTTATCCCCCTTTTTTCATATTCATAAGAAAGGTACGGAAAAAGGGGGATTAATATGTCCTATCATCATTATTATGGAAACCATCTCAACTGGCGTTCCTCACGAAGAAAAAAACATTCACGGGTTCCAGCGCTGACTTCCCTGGTTATTGCCGTAATAATATCCGCTTTCCTGGCGTTTATTTTTCCGGCCCTTGCCCCCGGTGTTTCCTTCTGGACGTGGCCGGGTTTGAGTTATTATGCCCTGTTTCAGCAATCACTGCCGGGAATGGGGTTTGACGTTTTGGGCCCGGAGGCCAGGCCGCATTCCGGTGGGCCTCTGTCAACGGTTCCCCTTTCCTTTGAAGAGTACCCCCATTACTTGATCAACCAGGAACTGCCCGGCTTAAAAATGCTGGATAAGGAGGGGCATAAAGATACCTCCAGGGATGGGCATTTTGAAGATGTACCGGTGATGGAGCGGGGTGTGCCGCCCTATGCTCCTACGGACCCGGAACCCGAACCCTTGGGCCTTCACCCGCCTTCTGACCCCATGGAAACACCCTCTTACGTGCATAGCAGGACTGACCAGAGCCGTTACACGCCGGCGATTTCCGGTGATGCCCCCCGGGTTTTAATTTATCACACCCACACCACCGAGTCCTTTGTTCCAGAAACAGGAAAGGCTTTCAGCGAAAACATGGAAAAAACCGTGGTTGTCCTGGGAAAAGACCTGGCAGATATCCTTGAACAAACGTACGGCATCCCGGTTCTCCACCATACGGAAATATTCGATATCCCCCGGAGAGAAGGTTACGCCAACGCGCTGCCCCGGATTCAAGAGATTTTAGAAGAAAACCCCCAGGTAGAGGTGGTTTTGGATCTCCACCGGGACGGGGTGCCGCGAACCGTAACCACCCTGGACATCAATGGAAAACTAACCGGAAGGCTTTTGTTTGTTGTCGGCACCCGCCATGAAAAATGGGATCAAAACCTGCGTTTTGCCCTGTTCCTTCAGCAGTTAATAGAGGACCGGTACCCCGGGCTGTCCCGGGGAGTCAGGAAACAAAACTACATTTACAACCAGCACCTCCACCAACGCAGCATCATTGTCGAAATTGGCGGCCATGAAAACGACTTGATGGAGGTGCGCAACACCATTCCCTACCTGGCGGAGATCATTGCGGAAGCCTTCTCATAGAAGCATCCTCATGAATATTTCAAGCCTATCCAGGTAAAGCTAATGGTTTACAGAGGTGGTGATCGTGAGAAAAAGCCCCCTGGCCATGTACCTGCTGGGCCTGTTTTTATTATTCGGCGTTCTTTATTTTGGGTTAAACACCGTTGAACACGGCATAAGGGAGCTAATGGCCCTGGATGAGCCGGCACGGAGTTTTATTCTTTCCAGGGATAACGGAGTATTGATTGTTACCTTTGCCGCAAGGGACTATGTGATCCCGTACGGGCCATACGTGGATATGCTCTATTCGGCTTTTGGTTCCCTGAAAAGCTGGCTTGTCACCCGCTAAGCCGAATGTTATAATTTCACAAGAATATGAGAAATTAATGCATGGTGTGGAGAGGAGCGCCTCCTTTGAAACAAAGGGACATTCGAAATTTTTCTATTATCGCCCATATTGATCACGGCAAATCCACCCTGGCGGACCGCATCCTGGAATGCACCCACTCCATAAGCCAGCGGGAAATGAAAGACCAGGTTTTAGATTCCATGGACCTGGAAAGGGAACGGGGTATTACGATTAAAATGCAGGCTGTGCGC
>SKMY01000296.1 GCA_007120815.1 Syntrophomonadaceae bacterium
ACTCCACTGGACCGGGAAGTGGCAAACCTGCTTCACCGCCAGGGCAAAAAAGTGGTTCTAGCCGTGAATAAAATAGAGTCCAGGCAGCAAGACGTTAATGAGTTTTATGAGTTAGGTTTTGGAGAACCGATTGGTATCTCTGCCGTTCATGGATTAAATATCGGAGATCTTCTGGATCATGTCGTTGCGTTCTTGCCGGAAAAAACAGAACGTGACCCGGCAGATAACGGTCAGCAAATTAAAGTAGCCGTTGTTGGACGTCCTAATGTAGGCAAGTCATCTTTTATTAATACACTCCTGGGTGAATCCAGGGTTATTGTCAGTGCTCAACCCGGAACAACCCGAGATTCCATTGATTCATGGTTCGTTAAAGACGGGACAAGTTACCGTTTTGTTGACACTGCGGGAATTCGAAGAAAAAGCCGTGTAAAAGAAAACCTGGAATATTACAGCGTGCTTCGTTCACTGAGGGCCATTGAAAACGCTGATATCGCCTTGCTGCTCCTTGATGCACAAGAAGGTGTAACAGAACAGGATCAGAAAATTGCCGGATACGTATTAGAAAAAGGTCGTGCCCTTATACTGGCTTTAAACAAATGGGATCTCGTTGAAGATAAGATTCGAAAGACAGGAGGAAAGGACGTCATTAACCACGTTCATAATGAACTGAAGTTTGTTTCCTTTGCGCCTGTTGTTTTAACGTCAATTTATGAAAAACGACGGCTTAACACCTTGTTTCAAATATTTCCAGGTGTTTATGAGAATTACTCCCGCAGAATTCCTACACCCTTGCTTAATCGTTTGCTGGAAGATGCCCAAAGTGTTAACCCGATGCCGTTATACAAAGGAAAGCAAGGACGTATTTACTACTGGACTCAAACCAAAACGTGCCCGCCCACCTTTATACTTTTTGTTAATAACCCTTCCCTCATTCATTTTTCTTATCTGCGATACCTTGAAAACAGGTTGAGGGAAGCCTTTGATTTTAAAGGAACACCGCTAAAATTTAATCTTAGATCCCGAAGGCGGAAGGGGGACTCCTGATGTTAATTAAAGTACTATTTATCGTTGTATCTTACCTTTTGGGTTCAATTTCCTTTGCATATTTATTTGTTAAGGTTTTTAAAAACGTAGATATTCGTACAATTGGGAGCGGAAATCCTGGAGCAACAAATGTTGCCCGCCTGATGGGTTTGAAAGTTGCCATTGTTGTTTTAGTGCTTGATGCCATGAAAGGATGGCTTGTGGCGGTAATGATTCCGCTTTATGTTGATAATACAGGTTTTGTACTGCTCTGCGGCCTGGCTGTTATCGCAGGACACAACTGGCCGGTTTTTTTAAAATTCAAAGGAGGCAGGGGGGCTGCAACAACCCTTGGGTTTTTTCTAGGCTTTGCCCTACTTCCAACCCTGGTCATCCTGGCAGTTGTTGCCATTATCATATTAACGACCCGTTACGTATCACTGGGTTCCATTACAGGAAGCATTGCCATCCCCGTGTTTATGCTTATTAGCCCCGAGCTAAGAAGCTATTTCATTTACGGACTAATCATTTGTTTAATTATTCTTTACAGGCATCGTTCAAATATCAAAAGGTTGATACAAGGAACGGAATCACGCCTGGGGAAAAAACAGCCGTATTTATAAAAAAGGAAGGGCTTTAACACCTATGAACATTGGAGTCATTGGCGCTGGAAGCTGGGGAACATCCCTGGCCATGTTGCTAGCTAACAAAGGAATTCAAGTAGAGCTCTGGGTGCGACGGAAAGAACTTCTTGAAAAAATGCGTTCCAAAAGGGAAAACCTGGATTACTTGCCTGGAGTAACACTGCCCGGAGAAATCATGTTAACAGGGAACCTCTTACAGGCGGCGGAAGGAAAAGATGTCATCGTTCTCTCAGTTCCCTCCCATGCAGTTGAAGAAACCGTAAAAAGCTTTCAACACGTCATGGACGAAAAAACCATCGTGGTCAATACAGCTAAAGGGCTTGCTGAGAACTCCTACAAGCGGTTATCTCAGGTCATACTGGAAAGCGCCCCCCAACTTCACCCGGGTCATGTGGCCGTGCTTTCCGGCCCTAATCATGCCGAAGAGGTCAGCCGATTACTTCCAAGTGCATCGGTCGTAGCTTCTAGCAGCCAAAAAACCGCTGAATCAATTCAAGATTTGTTCATGGCTTCCTATTTTCGGGTTTATACCAACCCGGACGTGATTGGTGTTGAATTAGGCGGTGCGCTAAAGAACATTATCGCCATTGGTGCGGGGGTTTGTGATGGACTGAGTTTTGGAGACAATACAATAGCTGCACTATTAACCAGGGGGTTAGTTGAGATCATAAGGTTGGGGGTTTCAATGGGTGCACAAAGTAAAACATTCAGCGGGCTTACCGGAGTTGGGGATCTGTTTGTTACGTGCTCCAGTTCACACAGTAGAAACCGATATGTGGGTTTAATGTTGGGTAAAGGTAAAAATCTTGACGAAATCACTGCATCAATGAAAATGGTGGCAGAAGGGATAAAAACAACCCGCGCAGCTTTTGCCCTTTCCCAGGTTAACGGGGTTGAGATGCCTATTACCAGGGAAATGTACGGCATATTATTTGAAGGGACAAAACCTTTACAGGCGGTTGAAAACTTGATGAAAAGGCAAAAAACGAAAGAAATTGAAGAGGTAGCATTTGATTAGGATTAGCACAATGAAAAAGTTAGAAATGGTGGTGAGCAATTTTGTTCAGTGAAACCCTTTGCGATTTTTGTGGTGATTGCCTGTCTAGATGTTACTACATGGACATAGAAGAAGAAGCAGCGGGAAAAGAGTTTGAAAAGTTGGTTAAGGGGCAAAAAGTGGACTGGCTGCATGACTGTATTACCTGTTTTGCATGTAATGAATATTGTACTAAGGGTGCACAACCTTTTGACTTGATTTTAAAAAGACTGGAAGAGGACGGACATTTCGTTGACAATGATCTGTTAACCCAAATGAAAGACCGCTTTGAAGCAAAAAGTGACCCAAGGCCTGTTGAGATTAAAGGCAAAGTTATGTCCCTTTGTGTCATGACCGGCAATATGCCATGGGCACCCCAGGGTCAACTTTTCGATAATCTTACCTTATTGAAAGGACTTCCTTACTTTTGTCATGTACTTTTTACACACATGGGCAACGAAAGCATCATGAGCCAACGAATGCAAAAAACAGTGGACAACCTGGCCCAGTCCGGGGCAAAAGAAATTATATTCGTCCATGAGGACTGCTATGCCCTGCTAAAAGATATTGCTCCAAGAGCTGGTATCGAGGTTCCTTTTAAAGTTGTCCATTTATTCGAATATTTAAGGGATTACCTGCGAGAAAACAGTCAAAGCATTACCCCCTTAAAAATGAAAGTGGCCTATCAGAGGCCTTGTGCTTCCCGACACACGCCGCCAGAAGTAGAGAATATGATCAATGAGGTATTTACCCTAATCGGAGTAGAGCGAGTGGATAGAACGTTTGATGGTATTCATGCCCTCTGCTGCGGTGTTGAAGCGGCCGGGCCAAACCTAAAACTGTTCCCCAGGGGGAAAAATATAGAACCTTTCAAAGAAAAAAACATTGAGGATGCCACGGACAACGGAGCCGAGGCCATGGCGTACCTGTGTCCGATGTGTTTCAAAAGCCTTCATGAAAAGGCTTACGCATCCGGTTTGAAAAACTACATGATTACCGACCTCTGCAGGTTAGCACTGGGAGAAAAATTACCGGAGGACAAGCCTTTATAGACCTTTCTTTTTGATGGTCATTTGAAAAACCAGTTTTCAAGCTGGTTTTTCTTTATTTTTTGTAATATTGTCCGTTAAACCTCATATAAATATAATGTTAAAACTATTGTTATAACAGGCCTGGAACCATAGGGAGGGGAGAA
>SKMY01000066.1 GCA_007120815.1 Syntrophomonadaceae bacterium
AATATTCCCTCATCCCCAAAGCGCCGCCTGTACCGGCATAAACGGTAATGTCTCGCCGGGTGCCTTCCCTTGTCTCAGCCCAGCCCTCTTCCAGGGTGAATACCGCAGAACCTGATTGTTGGAACGCTTTTATCGTGGTAGAAGGGGCACCAAAGTACATCGATCGCTCACCGGCAAGTTCCCGGGGCTCGCTGATCAACATCGGCCAGAAACCGCCGCCGGCTTGTATATTCAAGCTCATATGTGAGCCGTAACCTCCGGTCACATTGCTGAGCAACTCCTGGTTGACCCTGAAGGAAAATGTTTCGTTGGCCCGGATGACACTGGGGGGAGCGCTCCAGGTGTAGATAACGTGCATGTTCTGTGGGGGATCATTGGTTGTCCTTCCCCTTTGAGATGTAGATTTTAATTCAATCCGCCTTTCACTGTGGTTAAGATAGTACGTGTAAAAATTGCTTTCCTGCCAAACACCGATTGGCGTATCGGCATAATCGGTCGCGCCTGTATTGCGGTAACGGGTTTCCACCAGCACCCAGGCATAGTCTTCCGACGCTTCTGCTTTTTCCACTTCAAATAACGCTGTAAAGCTAAACATGATCAATACGGCAATCAAACCAATCCATATTTTCTTTTGCACCTTCGCACGCCCTCTCTTAAGTAGAATGTTTTGGCTTAAAAAGTTTGAAAAACGTTACTGTTCCTTCAACGTTGTTGTGTCGTCCCTCCTTTTCAAAATATTTTACTGGCAGACATCCACCCATGTTCCGCCCGTGACCCGCTGAAGCTCGCCGGGGGTCATCCTGGCCATTGCATTGGGGGCACCGGCACCGGAATAGATGTAGTCAAAGGCCTTCAAGGATTCATCGAGATAGATGTCCAGGGGATTTTTCAAACCGAAGGGACAGACACCCCCAACAGGATGCCCGGTTGACTCCGCTATTTCATCGGGCTGGAGCATGCGCGCCCTTTTCTGAAAGGTATCTTTCATTTTTTTATTGTCGATCCGGGCATCGCCCCGGGTAACGACGAGAATACTTCGGTCTTTTAACGAAAAAGCCAGGGTTTTGGCGATAACCCTTGCTTCGACCCCCAGGGCGCTGGCCGCTTTTTCAACGGTCGCTGTGCTTTGAGTGAGTTCAATGATCGATCCGTCAAAATTTTTTTCTTCCAGGTCTCGCCTTACGCTTTCAACACCCATGCAGGAATGAGCCTCCTTATCAGGTTTTGTATATTATACCAGATGATTGAATTATGGGAAAGCGGCTTCCTTTTTTGCCAATTTTTGTTCAAAAAGATTCCCAAAAGCAGGAATTTTGCAGAATAATACCGAAATATAATTGTGATATGTTTCAAAGGGGGACAAGGGGGGAGAAATACATGAAACCAGGACTGGAAAAATACCTGCTGCTCGTTGAAAACCTTCCAGACGGTTTTGCTTACCACCAGATAGTAACGGACACTGCCGGCAAACCCGTGGATTATTTTTTTCTCGAAGTCAATCCGGCTTTTGAGGACATGACTGGTCTGTCCGATCAAAAAATACGTGGGAAAAGAGTGACAGAAGCTCTCCCCGGAATTGAAAACTCAAAATTTGACTGGATCGGTACCTACGGAAATGTAGCCCTTACAGGAGCTCCCACCCGGTTTGAACAGTTTTTTGAACCCCTCGATCGCTGGTATGAAGTGACGGCTTACAGCGATGAGCCCGGGTTTTTTGTAACCCTTTTCCGTGATGTGACCGACGTTAAAAAAAAGGAAATCTTGCTGCAGGAAAAGGATGCCATCAACAATGAAATACAGCACATCGCCAAATTGGGGCGATGGGAGTTGGATCTGCGCAGCAATCATTTGCAATGGTCATGGACCATTTATGAAATCTTTGAGATGGACCCTGCCGGGTTTGAGGCCACCTATGAGGCATTTCTCGAAACCGTCCATCCAGAAGACCGGGAAAAAGTCAACCAGGCCTACAACCGCTCCCTTGTTGACCGGCAGCCTTATAGTATTGAGCACCGCTTGTTGATGAAAGATGGGCGCATCAAGTGGGTTAATGAGCTTTGTCGTACGGAATATGATTCACAGGGCCAGGCTATTCGCTCCGTTGGAATCGTTCAGGACATCACCGAACGCAAGCAGGTCGAAGAAGCGCTGCGAAAAAGCGAAGAAGACCTATCCATTACCTTAAACTCCATTGGAGACGGCGTCATTGCGACAGATGAGCATGGGTTGATCGTAAGAATGAATCCCGTGGCAGAAAGGCTGTGCGGCTGGCCTTTTGCAGAAGCAAAAGGCAAACCGCTAAAAGATATATTTCGAATCATTCACACCGAAACCCGTAAACCTGCAGCCGATCCGGTGGCTCTTGTCATGGAAAAAGGAGAAGTTGTCGGCCTGGCCAATCATACGTCTCTTCTGTCAAGAGATGGCAGAGAATACCAGATCGCCGACAGTGCGGCACCCATTACAAATAAAGAAGGGCTAATCCTTGGCGTCGTATTGGTTTTTTCAGATATTACCGAGGATTATGCTTTGCGTAAAAATTTACAGGAAAGCAGGAACCTTTTACAGGGGGTTTTTAACAGCATTCAAGACGGCATCAGTGTTGTTGGCAAAGACTTAACCATTAAAACAGTTAACAAGTCTATGGAAGAATGGTACAGTCATGCAAAACCTTTGGCAGGCAAAAAATGCTACGCAGTCTATCAAAACCGTACCGAGCCCTGCCGACCGTGCTCTTCCATTAAAGCCATGGAGAGCAAAGAAATGTGTGTGGAAATGGTCCCGTTAATGGCCGAAGAGAAGCAGGTGGGTTGGCTTGAACTGTTTTCTTACCCCCTAATGGACAGTTCGGGCGACGTAGTCGGAGTGGTTGAATTTGTTCGGGACATCACCGCTCGCAGGCAAGCAGAACAAAAACTTGCCGATCATACCCGGGAGCTTGAGCGGCTTTACCGGGAACTGGACCAGGAGATGGATAAGGCCCGGCAGGTTCACGAACGAACGCTTCCCAAATCACTCCCCCAGGTAGAAGGCATTTCCTTCGCCGCTTATTATCAACCGGCGCAAAAACTGGGCGGGGATCTTTATGATATTATTCAAAAGGACAGCAAGCTTATTTTCTACCTTTCCGACGTTTCCGGTCATGGGCTGGACGGTGCTATGTTGAGTGTTTTTGTCAAGCACACCATAAAAGGATATCTTTCGTTTATGCCGGAGGATTCCATCAATCCCGCTGAGGCTATTCGCTACCTGGCCGAGCAGTTCACCCGGGAAAATTACCCGGAGGAGTATTTTATCTGTATTTTCTTGTGCGTGCTGGATCTGGAGACCATGGAACTGACTTATTCCGGAGCGGGTTTTCAGGACAGACCTCTGGTGCGGATGAACTGCGGTGAACATGTAAGGCTTTCCAGCAAAGGGCTGTTTATTTCCCCCAACCTGCCTGTTGAAATGCTGAACTATCAGGACAGCCGAATACACCTGACGCCCGGGTCTACCCTCCTATTTAACACCGACGGACTGTCGGAACAAGCCAGTAACGGTGCATACTACATGGAAAGGCTGCCGGCGGTTTTTCACCAAAATGCGCACCTTTCACCCCAGCTGATTGTTGAAGCTGTCTGCCAGGACTTTAAAACATTCAACCAGGGCTCCCTGCAAGGCGATGATGATTTTTCCTTCCTGGTGCTGCAGGTTAATTCGAACAATAAAAGAACACATCGCCTTGTTTTCAGCAGCAGGCTGGACGAGCTGGAAAATTTTTATAAAGAATTAGATGATTTGCTGCCCGGCTTTGAAGATGTCGGAACATTTACAACCTGTTTGCACGAGCTGTTCGCCAACGCCCTGGAGCACGGAAACCGCCTGGATCAAAACAAATCCGTCTTCGTTGAAATAACCGTTGCGGATAGTTACATGCAGGCTATTGTGGAGGACCAGGGGGAGGGTTTCAACTGGCAGGAAAGCATTGACCGACCCCTTGACCTGGAGGGCAACCAGGAAAGAGGCCGGGGTATCGCCATGACCCGGTTGTGTTGTGATAAGCTATTTTATAATGAAAAGGGTAACCAGGTTACAGTAATCATTTTACGTTAAATGCTGATCGTTGGTAAACACTGAGAAAGGGGAGGGTCATTTGTGAAAGTTGAGCGGCATGAAGAGGTGGGACGTGTTGTCCTGCCGGAGGTTATTAATCTGACAAATGCATCAGAATTCAAAACAGTCTTGCAGTCCCTCTACGATCAGGGTACCCGTGTCATTCAGTTAGACTGCACACGGTTGGAGATGATCGACAGCGCCGGGCTGGGAAGCCTTGTTTTATTTCAAAAAAAGTTAAAAGAGCGCGGTGGGGAACTGAAGCTGATTAACGTAAACGAAGGCTATATTAAGCACCTTCTAGACATGATTAACTTGCAGCGGGTCATCAGCATCGAATATGTCTCAAAAGAAGGGGCTTGAACCTATGGAAACTAAGCGAATCGATAATCAAACTGTGATTGTTCATTTAAATAAAACCGTTGATGAAGAGGACGCCCCTCAACTAAAGAAATTATTGCTGGGTTTTTATGACGAAGGCGTCCAGCATATTTTTGTGGATTTCTCTGTAACAGAATTGATTCACAAGACCTGCCTGATGCCGATTATTATCTGTCACAGGCAGCTGATGGAGCGCGGTGGTGAGTTGAAAATTATTCATGTAAAAGGTAAGTATGTGAAGCATCTTTTTGAGATGCTTGAACTACACCGGGTGGTACCGATAGAAAATAGTGGAAAGCAAGAAAAAAGCTAGCGCCAGATTTATTAGCCAATGAAAACTTATTGAACACGATTAACAAAAAATAATGAATATTTCTGTTGGCTCAATCAGCATCGGCTTTTTTGTCATCCATGAACCCCCTCACGGGGGTTTTTTGGTTTTCAAATCAAACAAGATTAACTAATTTTCAGACCAATCTGAAAAATGGGGACCTGGAACTAAATTATTGGGGAGCCAAATGGCCGACAATGGGGAAGTCCCCCATGGTTTTATGATGCATTGTATTTTAAACTTCTATATTAAATAGCCATAATTCTGAGAGACAAAACGGTCATAGCTTAGTCGGAGCTCAGGAAATTCAAAAATTATTCAGAACTGAAAAAAAGATGAGATATAAGATAAGAGGGTGTTTAATATGGAGTAATTCCGGTTAAATAAGAATAATCTAATTGGCATTCATTGAGTTAATCAAAAAATTTGGGAGGGATTAAACGTGTTCAGAATCAACAGGTTGAGCTTGAAAGTAAAGTTAATCGCGTTGTTTTTGCTGGTGGGCCTGGTGCCCATGGGAGCCATCGGGCTGCTGTCCTACAACAGGGCCGAGGGGGAAATTCGAAATGAAGCCTACATGAAGCTGGCCTTATATGCGGATATCGCTGATGCCCAGCTGGACGATTACTTCACCGAAAGAGAAGGTGACGCCACTGTCCTGGCCACCACCCGGGACGTCTACCAGAGTTTGAATATCCTGCGGGAGGTCGAGGGCGACATCACCGACCCGCGCTGGACCGAGCGACTGGATATCCTGGATGATCTGGCCACCGCGGTGGCCCAGGAATATGGCTATTCAGATCTTTTCATCACCAACACCGAAGGAGTGGCAGTTTTTGCTATCTCCGATGCGATATGGCATGCTGATCTCTCCGGGCGGGACTACGTGCAGGGGTCCCTGGACGGCAGCGTGACCTGGTCGGAGCTTTTCTTCTCTAATGTGATCCATGCAAACTGCATGGTGGTTTCCGCGCCTGTAAGGAGTAACGGTCGTTCCGGTGAGGTTATCGGGACGGTAAACCTGCTGTTCGACCAGCAGATGATCAACAATATCGTCCATGCCGGGATCGGTGAGGTGGGCGAATCAGGAGATGCCTACCTGGTTAACGCCGACGGGCTCTTGCTGACGGAAACCCGGTTAGGCGAGTACCGTCAGGATGCCGCCCTGCAGCAGAGCATCAGGACCCAAGCGGTGGAGCTGCTCTCCGGCCCCATCCGGGAAGGCCGGTGGGATTTTGAAGCGCAAGAGGTCTACCCGGACTACCTGGGTAACCCGGTGCTGGGTGCCCTGGAGATTACCCGCCTGGGGGACCGGCCCGTGGGCCTCATCGTGGAAATCGACCAGGCTGAGGCCTATGCCGGGGTGACCGCCCTGCGCAACATGATCATCCCCATTATCGGTGGTGCAGCCGTCATCGTGGCCGTGATCGCCTACGTTGTCGCCATGACCATCGTGCGCCCCGTGCAGAAGGTCAGCGACCTGACCAAGGTACTGGCCACGGGTGACTTCACCGTCCGGGCGGACATCAAGTCGAAAGATGAGATCGGACAGATGGCCGTCAACTTAAACGACACCATTGAAAGCTTAAGCGATACCTTGAGGCGGGTCCAGCTGGCTTCCGATAATGTTTCCCACGCCTCCACGGAGATCTCCTCCGGGAACCAGGACCTGTCCCAGCGCACCGAGGAGCAGGCCTCCTCTTTAGAAGAGGTCTCCTCCACCATCCAGGAAATGACCGCCTCCCTGGAGACCTCCTCGGCCAACGCCGCCGAAGCGGACAACCTCTCCAACGGCACCATGGAAAGCGTCCACCAGGGCGAAGCCGTGGTCAAGGACATGCAGGAAGCCATGAACGAGATCACCCGGGGCAGCCAGGAGATCTCCGAGATCATTTCCACGGTAAACGACATCGCCTTTCAGACCAACCTGTTAGCCCTAAACGCCGCAGTAGAGGCCGCCCGGGCCGGGGAACAGGGCCGGGGATTTGCTGTAGTGGCCGCCGAGGTCCGCAACTTGGCGGGCCGCTCCGCCGAATCGGCCAAGGAGATCGAGAAGCTGATCAAAGACAGCATCACCCGGGTGGAACGGGGCAACAACTTGATGAGCGACACGGAAAAAGTGCTGCAGGAAATCGTGGCCAACACCCAGAAGACCAGCGACGTGGTGGGAGAAATCGCCGCTTCCCTGCAGGAACAGTCCACGGCCTCGGGCGAGATCCGCAACGCCATCGAGGAGCTCAACCAGGTAACCCAGCAGAACGCCTCCTTGGTGGAAGAGATCGCCAGCTCCAGCGAGAACATGAACAGCGAAGCGACAGAACTGTCCCAGCGGGTGGGCTTCTTCAAGCTCTCGGAAAACGGAACCGGCAAAAGCCTGCGCTCCGTGCCGGCCAAGGAGAAACGCAGAGACGATGAATACAACAACGGGTACGCCCGGCATGTAGAGGATAACAGGCCTAAAAAGGACTACCAGCCCGTAGGAGCCGCAGCGGGTGGAAACGGTTCGCATATCCGCGAGGAAGACTTTGAGACGTTCTAAAAGGAGGGATGAAAGATGGCAGCTCAGGCCCAGTCAGGAACCGAGGTGGTTAACGCGGGTACCTTTCACCGGCAGTTAAACACCCTGTCTACGGAAAACCAGTACGTGACCTTTCAAATCGAAGAGGAAGAATACGGGATCGATATCATGCTGGTCCAGGAGATCACCCGCTACAACAAACCGACCCGGGTATACAGCACCAACCCGGCCGTCAAAGGGGTGATCAACTTCCGGGGGAAGGTCATCCCCATCCTGGACATGCGCAGCACCTTTAACCTAAAGGAACAGGAATACGACCCTTTCACCGTGGTCATCGTCATCGAGCACAAAAACAAAACCATGGGCATGATCGTGGACCGGGTCTCCGATATCATGAGCTTTTCCAAGGAAGATGTCCAGGAAGTGGACCAGGAGTTCGCCAATGACATCAAAACAGAGCATGTAAAAGGCATGGCCAAAACAGGCGACCGGATCGTCATGCTCTTAGACCCGGATCTCATCATGAACTCCCAGGACTTCAAGCAGGTAAAGGACAACGGGGAAGGAAACGGATTGGGGCAAATAGAAAACAGCCAGGCAGAGGAATAAATCTAATTCACGACAAAGAAATCAGCTAAAAAGCCGGGCAGGGAACCCTTGAAAAAGACAAGGGTCCCCTGCCCGTTTAATTTTAAGACAGGTATAGTTTGATAATATCCGGGTACAAACCATCGTATCGTTCGGTGTCACGAAGGACGTTTTCCCGTTAGCTTTCGCTAATTGCCCAGTGGGACAGGCTCTGTTAAAACAGCCTTTTCCGCTTCTTCCGGTGTAATATAATTAAGTTCTGCCATCCGATTTAAAACGATTTTTTGCCGGGCAATGGCCAGGGTCCACCCCCTGACCGGAGTATACGTGCTGGGAGATTGTACCAGACCGGCCAGCACAGCGGCTTCTGCCAGGGTCAAAGACGAAGCATCCTTGTTGAAGTACGCCCGGGCCGCCTGGTTCACCCCCCAGTTGCCATCGCCAAAGTATATTTGATTCAGGTACATTTCCATGATCTGATCCTTGGTGTACCTGCGTTCCAGCTGCAGGGCAATGCTGATCTCAGCCATTTTCCTTTCCATGGTACGCCGGTGATCGAGAAAAAGGTTTCTGGCAAGCTGCTGGGTAATGGTACTGCCGCCCTGGACCACCTCTCCGGACTGTATGTTGGCAAACATGGCCCGGAAAATGCCGATCAGATCAACACCGCGGTGCTGGTAAAAACGGCTGTCTTCAATGGCAATAAAAGCGTTTACCAGGTCTTCCGGTATTTTATCGAGGGGCACATATTCTATTCTACGCTGTTCGTAATCCAAAACCAGGCCGTTATTCACCCGGTGAATGCTGCTGCCTTCCAGGTAGAAAGGTTCTGGATTTTCCCAATCGATGGGTAAAAACCAGCCTGCGTGAAGCCCCCACCCGGTTATTAGAGCCAGGAAAATAAAAGCAAGAATGAAACAAAACAGGTACCTGCGATATCGCTTTGAACGTGCCACGCTCCGCCCTCCTCACATCCCCTTCAGGCAAGGAAGCACGGGGACGGTTCTCTTGCTTCCTTTTTCCTGCTTTTTAAACCAACTAACAGCCCGGGAAGGAAGCAAGAGAACCGTCCCCGTGCTTCCCGTGCTTCCTTTGGCCTCGTGCTTTCACGGCCAAAACACAGTTGCTTATTATAGATAAACTCGCAAACTGGAAAAAGGTTACGGGGGGAGCACATTTTTCTAAAAGAAATAGGAACAAATGTTCTTGTCAGGGGCCCCGTTTTTTTTTATAATACCAGTGAGCCAACATAAAATCAATCCAGGAGAAAAAAAGTGAGCAAACGAATCAACAATCAGTTTTTTTGCAGCAGCATGATGCTGCCGGAACACCGGGAAGAACTTGAAACCCTGAGCAAGGACAGGGAAAAAAAGCCCCCCCCGCCGGAATGGGATGAACAGGCGCTCGAGCTTTGGGAGCGGTTGATTCAACAGTCATTAAAACAGGGAGAAAAGATAAAAATTACCATTTTTTTACATGACAGGTATCTTGAGGTGGTGGGAGTTGTACAGCGCCTGGATGCCTCCCGGGGTCGTTTAGGCATAAAGACGGCAGCGGGCTGCAAGGTGCTTGAATTGAAAACCATTTGTGCCGTGGAAACCGCAAACGGATCTTTCCCTGGATAGGCTGCGAATTATTGCAAATAATACGGATAAGAAAAAACGCCAGGGAGGAAATGACATGGTACTAAACGTAGGGATCATCGGTGTAGGAATGGCCTTTGAAAAACTTCACTACCCGGCTTTCCAGGAACTGTCGGATAGATACCGGATAGCCGCTTTGTGCGATGTGGACATAGAAAAAGCCCGCTACTGGGCAGGGATCCTGGGACTAAAGGATACCGATATTTTCAGCAATTACATGGAAATAGCCAGGAGAGAAGACATAGATGTGTTCGATATCATGGTGCCCATTCCCCTGAATTACAAGGTTACAGAAGATGTCGCCCGGGAAATCGCCGGTACGGGGAAGGGAATTATCTGTGAAAAACCCACCGCGGCCAACCTGGAGGATGCACGCGCCCACAGCGAACTACCCCGGCGCTTTGATGTGCCTATTATGATTGCAGAAAACTACCGGTACAACGAGGATACCAATATCATTCGTGATATGATTCGGAATGAAACCATTGGAAAAATTCATTATTTTATCCATAACCGGGTCATGGACTTTTTAGAAGACATGACAAAAGACAAGTTTCCGGCCCGCGAGTGGCGGCAGTACCCGGACTATCCGGGCGGGGCTTTTTTCGATTCGGGGATTCACGATCTAGCGGGCTTACGCCATGTATTTGGGCCCGTTACCAGCCTCCATGCCTTCGGCCGCCCCCAAAATTTTTCATTTTCCCCGTATTCCGTGGTCAACACGAACATACAGTTCCAAAGCGGTGTAACCGGTCAGTTTTCCTTTTTTTGTGCAGGGAAAGAAGCCCAGGCCCCTTTCGTGGGGACGCGAATTTTCGGAACCGAGGGGATGATCTACCTGGAGAGCCGGGACTGCGGGGTGATAAACGTGGCATACAACGACGGGAAACGAGAAGAGATTGCCTTCACGCCCCAAAGGGGTTATTACAATGAGCTGTTAAATATACACAACGCCCTGGAAGGTTTGGAGCCTTTGTTTGTTACTCCCGAGGTTTGTTACGGTGACACTAAGATGGCCCTGGACATTTTAAAGTCCATTGAAGAGGGCACGGTGATTTCTCCTGTTGATGGGGAAGAGGCCGGGGATACAAGTGGCAGGTTGCGTGAGAAAACCGATCATTCATTTATTATCCGGTAAGTTCCGTGGAGCAGGAATCACGCGCCGTTTAAAGCAACCAATAAAATGCTTGAGTTTGCCTTGTGGGACAAGTTTTCTGTTACTTCTCAGCCGACATACATATTGCGCTTAGATCGGGAAGCAGGGGACCGTTCTGTCGCTTTTCCATTTTTTTACGGCACGCTTCGCTGCGGAAACGCCAGAACCACCCCCGATGCTTCCCTTCAAACAAGTGCTGGGCAGTTAATCAGTTACGTTTTCTTTTATAATTGAGATGAACCCGGGAAGGATTCGGCCCTGTGCCTGTCGAAAATGAAGGTCCATGCGTTAACCATTTAAAAACGTGTCACAAATCTAGGGAAAGGGCTGAAAGGATGAAAAAGATTAGCAAACGTTCGTGTTTGGAAAAAATCACACCCTATGTACCGGGCAAACCTGTTGAGGAAGTGGAAAGGGAGCTGGGTATTTCCGGTGTCATTAAGATGGCCTCCAACGAAAACCCCCTGGGACCTTCCCCAAAAGGCATCAATGCACTAAAGGCGTATTTGACCCGGCTTAATTTTTACCCCGATGGAAACTGTTTTTATTTAAAAAAAGACCTGTCAGCCCGCCTGGGCCTGGACCCAAGCCAGATCACCTTTGGCAATGGTGCCGATGAACTGATTACCCTTGCCGGTACGGCTTACCTGGATCCCGGGGACGAGGTGGTTGTAGCCGATCCATCTTTCTCCGAATATGATTTTTGTGCCCGGCTGATGAATGCCGAGGTGGTTAAGGTTCCATTGAAACAGTACCGCCATGACTTAAATGCCATGCTGGAGGCGGTAACAGAAAAGACCCGGATCGTATTTATTTGCAATCCCAACAACCCCACGGGTACCGTTGTTTTCCGACAGGAAATGGAATCCTTTCTGGAAAAGGTCCCTTCCCATGTGCTGGTTGTTATGGATGAGGCCTATTACGAGTATATCACCCATCGGGACTATCCCCAAAGCCTGGATTGGGTTAAACAGGGGTTTAACATGCTTACATTGAGGACATTTTCTAAAATATACGGCCTGGCCGGCTTGCGTATCGGATACGGTGTAGGCCCTGAAAAAGTCATTACCGACCTGAACACGGTCCGGGAGCCGTTTAACGTGAACGCCGCCGCCCAGGTTGCAGCCCGTGCTGCCTTATTGGATGAAGAATACGTCCGTGAGGTTCAACAGGTAAATGAACAGGGGAAGCGGTACCTCTATGGGGAGTTGGAGCGACTGGGGTTGTTCTATGTGCCTACCGAGGCCAACTTTATTTTTGTTAATACCGGGGTGGATTCCAGGGACCTTTTTCAAAGCCTGCTGCGCCAGGGCGTTATCGTTCGCACGGGAGATATTTTTGGCCACTCCCGGTTTATTCGTCTATCCATAGGCACGGAAGAGCAAAACCGCCGTTTTGTTGAAGCCCTGGAAACGTCCCTGGCCGAACTGAGAAATTAAAAAAGACTCGTAACTGCCGATTGTTTTATTGCACACGTATTGTCGTGAAGCAGGGGGACAGTTCTGGCGCATTCCCCAGAAGTCGGTCCTCCGCTTCGCTCCGGAAGCGACAGAACCGTCCCCGCAGCTTCGCTTAAAATAGCTCTGAGTAGTTACAAAGACTCACTTAAAAAGCCCGGCGCACTCACTTTAAAGCAGGTGCTTCGGGCTTTCTTGCACGTAATTCAGGTCACGTTCAACGTGATGCTTAACGGAAAATCCGGCTAATTTTATCCCCAATCACATTCAAGCTTTCTTCAATCTCTTCAGATACCACGGAAAAAAACAGCTGGGGGATTTTCCCTTGAACTTCAGCGTTTTCAATGGTTTCATCAGAAATAACCTCCCCTTTGTGAACCAAAACATTGCCCTGGGGATCCCAAACAGAATAACTGGCTTTCTTGTTGCGAACATACTGCTTCATTCGCTCCTTGGATTCCCGGGCCAGCTGCTGGCTTCCCCGGCTCACTTCTGCTTCAACCCGGCTCCAGGCTTCCTTTATTTTCTCATATCCATCATGGGGGGGCGTTTCCTGGCCCCGGGTTTCTTTATCCTTGTCATGCGTGGTTTCTTCATAGGGTTCATCCTGAAGCGGATCATCCTGAAAGAGTTCGTTCTGGATGTGCGCTTGCCGGGCTTCCGGGTTTTCAGAGACATCTTCAGGGTCTAGCGTTTCCTCCTCCTGCTTTGTTTCCTCCTCCAGTTTTGCTTCCTGCTTCCTGTTTTCCTCTACAAGGTAATGTGTAAAATTTGAATCGGCGATAATGTAGTCTTTTCCCAGGTTAAGAATTCCGTCGACGGTAAGAAACACATCCATGTCGATGGGCTCTCTTCCTTTTATGTCGTGAAGCAGAAGGGATTCTATCTGGCCCGTCTGAGTGGAAAAAGTAAAATCCAAGATTTTAGCGATGTAATTGCCTTCATTGCTGATGAGGCTTTTTCCAATAATCGAATAGTCCTTTAGTAGTTCCAGGTTTGGTGATATTTCAAGAGATTCCGCATCCATCTCTTTAATTGTAACGGCATCGCTGCCAATACTGTGTATGGCATTGAAATCAATAAACCGGTGCCTTCCTTTCAGAAACCCTTTTTCACCCACCAGGATACCTTCGATCTTTTTTTGTGCGGGATCAATCACAATATCCTGCACCCGCCCCTCCATGGAGCCATCTCCCAGGCTTATCACAGGAAACCCGCGGATCCTTTTGCTTTTCATCGGAACAACCTGCCTTTCATTTTATTATTTGTTCAGAACCGTTCCCGCAGCTTCGCTTACAAATAGCCCTGAGCAGTTACTCTTATTTTATGTAGTATTTTCATTCTCGGGTATATTATAACAAAGAGCGATTCTTTTGCACAAGGGAAGCACAGGAAGGGATCGTGTCAAGACACTGTAGGTTTTTTTAAGAGGAACCTCAAAGACCTTTTAGCCTGCTTGCCTTCCCTTTAACCCCTGTAGTGCTTCTCTGGTGAGACTCATCCC
>SKMY01000017.1 GCA_007120815.1 Syntrophomonadaceae bacterium
AACGGGCCAAACTGATTTTCAAGTGCTCGGGCATTTAAAGTACCTCCTCGTGGCGGTAGTATAGCTAGTATGGCATCATCTCAAAATCGTGTACCGGGCTTGTCCCGCCCCCGGCGGTACAGGCATAAAAAAAGGGTCCATTCCTTTTGTGCTGGTACGTGGTATATAAAGGTGTATGTGGCCCTTCTATTTTCTCATACAACTGCTGTTAAGTTCAAGCCAATTTTAAATCAAATTCCAATCCAAATATAGGTGCTGGAGGGCTTTGAAGCAAGCCGTTGACGGGGCAATCACCCTTATCCTTTGTAGATAAGAAAGTGTTTTTCAGCGAATTCCTGTATCCGGCTTACCGCAATAAAGGATTCCCGCAAAAGGGACTGCTCTTTTTTATTCAGGGTATAGGGGTTAATGTAATTGTCAGGCTCTTCTCCGCGGCTCATTTTTTCCACTGCTTCCCGGATTCGAAACATCATCAGGTTTTCGTACGACGTTTCTATAAACTCGATATCATCTTTTTTCAGCACGGTCCGGTTTTTCAATTCGTTGAGCCGCCTTAGGGTTGATGTTTCGGCGATCCCTTCCTTCAGAGCAAAAAGCCGGACGCAGTCCACAATGTGAACGCAAGCCGTTCCTTTTAGATTCACCTGGTTGCGGCGCTTTCCACTCTTTTCCGTTACAAGCTGCTTGAACACGTTTAACGGTGCTTTGAACCGCAGGTCATCTTCCGCTAAAAAGAGCAGGGCCGTGTTGGCGTTGCGGTATGCAGCAGTGACAAAACTCCTTAAACGCCTTGTCAGCTCTTCGTCACCGTAAATATGGCGAAAATCAAGAAATATGGTCATTTTGCGAACATTTTCCGGGTTAAGCTCCTCGATCCACCTGCTGTTGATCTGGTGCCAATCGGAAAGGGTATTGCACCATTCGGGATTATTGGCCATCACCTGGCCGTCACACCGTATAAAACCGCACCGCTCCAGCCCGCTAACAATTTTCTCCCCCAGGGTCAGGAAATAACCTTTGACGTGCTTTGCCTGGGCTTGTGAAGAAATATTTTCAATGATAATTCCATTATCCTGATCCGTCCGTGAATACTGCTCCATGCGGCCGCTGCTTCCCATGTTAATAAAGCTGTAACGGGCAGGGGGCGGGCCGTGTTCCTTCTTCATCTCCAGCTCGGCCAGGAAAATGATCTTTCTAGTCAGGCGGTCGTAAAACTCGGTTATGAGCAGGCAAATTTCAGAGGCGTAAGCTCTTTCCGAGATCAGGGCATGCAAAACACCGTCAATATCTTCCACGGCCCTACCCAATCCTTCGATGGTCTGCTGGGTTTCAATGGAGTTAACAATGCTCAGCGCTCCGGACTGCCTGCTCCGTATCAAATCGCGCATGGTCACGATCCCGACCAGGGTTTGGCCCTTCGTTACCACCACATGCTTGATGCTGTGCTTGGCCATCAGGAGCAGTGCGTGATAAGAAAAGGCATCGGGGTCAATGGAAATGAGATTATCACTCATGACGTGATGCGCTTTTAATTTTTTTATTTCTGCAGTATCCCGGGTCAGCACTTTTGTGACCAGGTCTTTTTCCGTGATAATTCCCTGGGGTACGCTGTTGGGCGCCGTGACTACGATAGATGACACATCGTGATGCGCCATGGTGTCTGCAATGGTCCCGATGCTGTCCATGTAACCGCAGGTTACAGGCGGGGCTTTCATAATATCGGACACTTTCTTCCTCAGTGCCAGCTCCCTGACGAGTGAATCATCCCGGTTTATATTGGTCATGACTAGCTCCTGACATTATCTAAAATGTCAAAATCTTTTAAGTATATTATACTAAAGAACGGGCTAAAAAAACAAGAGGCACAGTGAAGTAAACGTTAGAAGTCAGGGTTTTTTAGAAATCCGGCGCGTTTTTATCGAAGCTTTGGGGGCAGTTTCCCGATATATGCTCAATATATTTTTAGGCTGATTAGCAACTATTTTCTCAATGCATTTTTTTGCAGATGGCTTTCCGCAGGGAAGGAATTTTTGACCGCGGCGGAAAAGTAATTATAGGTTAATACATTACCTCAATCATTTCATGGAGGCGAGCTAACCATTGCAACTGCGACGTCAACTGGAAGAACTGGAGGCTAAAACCCTGGCACCCGGGGCTTCTCTAAACATCAAGAGCCGGGGACGACAGCGGGAAGAAGAGCCCTGCCAGGTTCGAACGGCCTATCAAAGGGACCGGGACAGAATTATTCACTCCAAGGCATTCCGCAGGCTAAAACATAAAACCCAGGTATTTATCGCCCCGGAGGGGGATCACTACCGTACCAGGCTAACCCATACCCTGGAGGTATCCCAGGTGGCGCGCACGGCAGCCCGGGCACTGAATCTGAATGAAGACTTGACCGAAGCCATTGCCTTGGGTCACGACCTGGGCCACACGCCCTTCGGGCATGCCGGTGAAGAAGCCCTCAAGGATCTTTTCCCCGGCGGATTTAAACACAACGAGCAGAGCCTCCGGGTGGTGGACTGCCTGGAAGGGGATGTGGGCTTGAACTTAACCTTCGAGGTGCGCGACGGCATATTAAAGCATACCGGTGGTGATACTCCCCTTACCTTAGAAGGCCAGCTGGTGAAGATCTGCGACCGCATCGCCTATATAAACCACGATATTGACGATGCCCTAAGGGCCGGGATCCTGACCCCGGAGCAGCTGCCGTCTGGAGACATGCACTGCCTGGGGGCGACTGGATCTCAAAGGCTAAACACCATGATCCGTGATTTAATAGAAAACAGTTGGCAGAAGGCCTCCATCAACATGAGCGACCAGGTCTACCGGGCCGTGGGCAACCTCCGCCAGTTTTTATTCGACAACGTTTACATCGGCTCCGCTGCCAAAGAAGAAGAGCAGAAAGCCAAATTCATCATCACCACCCTGTATCAACGGCTGGTTGAAAATCACATCTACCTGCCACCTGAGGTGCTGACACAGACTCAGAAATACGGGATTGAACGGGCCGTCTGTGATTACATCGCCGGAATGACCGACCGCTATATCATTGCCGTTTACGAAGAGCTGTTCATTCCCAAGCCCTGGAAAGACGGCGTAAAATAGCTTAATTACTTACTCGTCTGCATAATACAGCAAAAATAGTCCATACTATTCATATAATTTCTTCCAAAAAGGATTTCTTTTTATTTTTTTAGATTCCTTGCAGGATTCTTTTAACAGGTACCGAATACTTATAATCACTTTGTTGTGACACAAAAAACTTCATAATTCGATTCTTTCAAGGAGAAATTGGGAGGAGGTTTTATTTGGGAATTCATTAAGCGTAGTGCCAAGTGAACGTAAGATGCGAACCTGGGTATAATACCTCGTCTCTTCCGGGATGAGGTTTTTTGGTCGCTATCCCGGTTCAGTAATAGATAAAGTATGGTGGGAACTATGGCATATATTTCAGATGATGTGGTGGAAGAAATTCGCCATTCCTACGATATCACTGACGTAATCGCTTCCTACATTGACCTGAAAAAAACGGGGAGAAATTACGTGGGGCTTTGCCCCTTCCACCCTGAAAAAACACCGTCTTTTACCGTGTCGTCGGAAAAGCAGATTTATCACTGCTTCGGCTGTCAAACCGGTGGAAACCTTTTTAGTTTTGTTATGCAGATGGAGGGCTTAAGCTTTCCCGAAGCCTTGAGGCACCTGGCGGAAAAAGCAGGGATGCAGATCGATTACAAGCCGGAAACCCCTGCGGAAAAGAAGCGCTCCGAGCTTCGGGACAGTTTGCATAAAATGCTTGCCCTGGCTCAACGCTATTACCAGACCTGTCTATGGGAAAGTCCCCAGGGGAAAAAGGTTATGGAATACCTGCGCCACCGGG
>SKMY01000088.1 GCA_007120815.1 Syntrophomonadaceae bacterium
CGCCTAAAAAACAAAACAGCGATATGCCAACCGCTAAAAGATTGCGGTAAACCTCACCAAAACGAACACCTAAACCGTATACCGCAAAACTGCCCACCACCGGCACCAAAACCAGCAGCAAGGGTAAAATATGAATGATCTCTTCTGGCAGGGATGAACCCATCCTGACCCCCCCCTATAAAACAAGCCGGTTTATTGATCAGCATTACAGGGGAAATAATACGAGAAAGCCCAATGCCATGGCAACCGTAAGAATGAGAATGATAACAATAAAGTTAATATCCAGGTTCATCATGCTAAACTTCTGAGAGGGACTGTCGCTCTTGCTGTCAAAATCCACTTTGATCATGAAAAAGAACAGCGTCCCAGCAATTCTGCGCCAACTCCCAAAAAGAGACGTGATAACCTTAAGCCAACCCTCATAAATACCGTCTCTAATCTGTCTTGATGATTCAGCAACACTGCCTGCCATCACGGCTAATGTTTTACTGTCAAAATGTGCACAAGCCGAGGCAACGTGCATCATCTTTTGCAGGAAAGGTTGAAATAATCGCATCTCAACAGCACTGTCCCAAAGGGATACTTTTTGACTGACTGCGCCGAAAGGCTGAATCCCCTTCACCATCGCTCCATCCACAATGGTTTCAACAACCTTGCCCACATTGGTGTAGGCGGTAAAAAGGAGCTTAATCAACGGGCGATAGACTAAATGTTCCACGCTAAACCAGTCTGGCAGGTGCACACCTTTCAGCAGGATCCGGGCGATAAAGACAAAAATTACAATACCGGTCAGGATAATTTTTGACGCATCCCAGGCGCCTTTTATTGAATAAACCGTTAAGTAGGAGCTGTGAGGCAGCAGTTGGGAAAGCAGCTGGGGCCAAACCCCAAGAAGAATGCAAAGGCCGGATACCACCATAATTGCTGTCCACATAGAATAAGTCACATCTCGCCGAATGCGGGCCCGACCCTTGATAAAGCCAAAGTAAACAAATTTACAAAAGGACAGGGACGTACCAACACCGGCAATCATCAGCATCGTCGCCACGGGTTCTATGCCATAAAGCCCCGTTTTGAGCAGGTACTTGCTGACATAGCCGTTGAATAAGGGTGTTCCAGCAATGGCCAGGGCCCCGATCAACGCACCGATGGGTGCTACAGGCACGCCCAGCCAAATAGGGGATTTCATCAACGTATCGTGTTCAGTCAAGTCGTGGATATCTTCCTGGCCGGTGGTATAAATTAATGCACCTGCGCTCATGAAAAGCAGGGCTTTGTAAAGCATATGGTTCACCAGGTGCAGAAGGCCGCCGTCAACGGCAGTAGGTAGACCGATCCCGACACCGGCCACCATGAAGCCCACCTGGCTGATAATATGGTACGACAGCAGGCGGCGCAACTCCCCTTGCATGAGGGCATAAGTTGCCCCAAAAAGTGCCATGCAGGCCCCCATAAAACTAATCCATTCGTTAGGGGGCAAGATCCGGGCAATAGCAAAAACCCCCACCTTGGTGGTCAGTCCGGCGAGAACAACACTGGCAGCAAAGGAAGCCGCCGGATAACCCATGGGAAGCCACACATGCAGGGGCAAAAATACTGCCTTAAACCCGATACCCAATATAAAGAACGGCAAGCCCGCTTCGGGTGTGGCCACAAGAAGGGAGCCTGTAGCGGCATAATGCTGCATAATCCCCATGAACAGCAGAAGGCCGCCGGCGAGGTGAGTCAGTAAAAACCGATAACCCGCTTTAACGGAATGGGGTTTACGGTTCAAAAAAATTAAACTAGCCGTGCTAACTGTAAGCAGTTCCCAAAATATAAACAAGGTGATAAAGTTACCCGAAAATGCAATGCCGGCAGCACTTCCGATGGCTAAGATAGAAGCAGCTTGCTCGCTTGCTTTCAAAACCTCCAACCCGTAGAGCAAAGCCAGTGCACCAACCAGCAAGAACCCAAAGGCTGCGATCTTCCCGTAGGGATGTTCGGCAAAATACAGGGGGGCCATACCACTGTCCTGTATAAATGTGGAGGTAAACAAAACCACTTCCCCCAACTCCGCCCCGCTGAGAATATAGACAGCAACCAGGATCATGACTGCCAGGTAGCACAGCACCAAGATCCGGCGCCACCGGGCCGAAAGATATAGCAGTAAAGGCGAAACGACAAAAGGGGCAATCACCGGCAGTAAAACCAGGTTCATACCAACAACCCTCACTTCCATCAAGGTGATAATACAATCAAAAAGCGCTCTTAAATCCTACCTGCCTAACATGACAGCGACCGTTTGTACAAGCTCCAAAGGCAAATTGTTTAAGGACAGGGTAAAGATAAAGCACCCTACCGCCAGTATAATAATGGGCACCAGCATGATCGGCGAGGTTTCCAGGCCGATTTTCCCACCAAATCCTTTAAAAGTCCTTTTTTCTCCTGTAACTGGATCGGATTTACCCCAAAAGGCATAGTACACAATGGGCAGGTAGTACGCCGCATTGAGCAGACTGCTGATGAGCAGGATAAAAACCAGCAGCGGTTGATTTATCTCTAAAGCCCCGAGACTCAGGTGCCACTTGGTAATAAAGATGTTAAACGGAGGAATCCCCACTGCGGTAACAGCGGCAATGGCAAAGGCCAGCATGCTAACAGGATACTGGTAACCGATCCCTTTCATTTTGCGAATGCTTCGGTTTCCGGTTCCTTGAACAAAAGCTCCCGCGCAAAGGAGCATACATCCTTTCATGAAGGCGTGACCTGTAATGTGGTAACCGGCGCCGATGAAGGCGTTGGGCGTTAAGATGGCGATCCCCAAGATAATGTAACCCAGCTGGGCGATCCCCGAATAGGCCAGCCGGCGAATCAGGTCATCCTGGGCAATTGCAAGAACAGATCCAAAAAGGATGGTAAACCCGGCCAAACCCATTAATACCTGATCCCAGGCCACGGCCTGCCAAAAGTCCACCCCGTACACATTATAAAAGACCCGGATCAACCCGTAGGCCCCGGTTTTCAACATGATAGCAGAAGAAATGGTGGCCGCGGGCAGCGGAGCCAGGCTGTAGGCATCGGGCATCCAAAAATGCAGCGGAAACATGGCCGCCTTGGTCCCAAAGGCGATGACAAACCCGATGAAGGCCAGCAGGCCCAAGGTAGATACACCGCTAAACAGCCCCGGCGTATCCAGGGCAAGGCTGCCGGTTTCCCTGAAGACAATAACCACGGCCAGAAAAAGGGCAATACCGGCGATAATAGTCATGAATAGAAACTTTACACCGGCAGCCACCGCTTCAGAGGTGGCATCGTGAACAACCAAAACAAAATACATAATGGACATGAATTCAAAAAACAAAAAGAGGCTGAAAAGATCGCCCGATAGTACAACGCCCAAACTGCCGGCAAAAACCAGCATGAGAAATCCAAAAAAGCGGTTTAATAAATGTGCGTCCTTCATGTAACCGATGGAGTAAAGTATAATGATAAATCCAAAAAACACAAACAGGAGAACCATATAAAATCCCAGCACATCCACCTTGAAGGAAAGGCCCAGGGGTGGCAGCACATCCAACCGGCCCACGACGACAACTCCCCGGGAAATGATTGGATACAGGTAGAGCACCAGGATGAAAGGCAGCAAGGTCGCCACCATGAGAATGGCATTTCGCAGAGGAGCTTTTTTGTCAGGTAGCGGAACGCTTTCTGCATCCGCTTGTGGGTTCTGCAGCCCCCCGTAGCTGGTAAAGGCCTTTTTAGGGCCGATGCCGATAAGAAATATGGCAATACCTGCCAAAAGAGGAACAATGATAATCAAGAAAGGTATAATTGAATCCATGGTTTCAGTGACCATACGTACTCCTCCTTAATGAAAGACATCGTGGCTGTATCCTTTTGAATCGACTAAATTAACATTGCGGTGATTTCCCTGACAACATCTAGCGGCCAGTTCTGGGTGGGAAGCCCGAAAACCAGACACCCCAAAACAAGTACCAGGATGGGGATCAGCATGACGGGTGAAAGCTTAATCGTAGCCTTTTTATGCCCGTGGTCCTCGTGGTGGCCACCTGCGCCGTGATGCCCTGTTTCCCCGTGAGCCCCCTCTTCCAGCCCGAGAAAGGCGTGATAGGCAATGGGCAAGTAATAGGCGGCATTTAACATACTGCTGATCAACAGGATAATGACCAGCCAAAGCTGGTTAATGTCCAGTGCTCCGAGGCTCAGGTGCCACTTGGTCAGGAATATGTTAAACGGAGGGATCCCAACCGCCGTCACTGCAGCCACGGTGAAGGCCAGCAAGGGGATGGGAAGTTGATGCCCAACCCCTTTCATCTTGCGAATGCTCCGGTTACCGGTGGTCTTGATCACCGCTCCCATGCACAGGAACATACATCCCTTCATAAAAGCGTGAGCCATAATGTGGAATACCGCACCGATAAGGGCGTAAGGCGTTAAAAGGGTGATTCCTAAAATAATGTAACCGATCTGGGCAATACCCGAATAAGCCAATCGCTTGATGATATCGTCCTGGGCAATGGCAATAGTCGACCCGAACAAAATGGTAAAGGCGGCAACCAGCATCATAATATAGTCCCAGTTCACCATCTCCAAGAACTCCAGCCCAAAAACATTGTAGTAGACACGAATAAAACCGTACGCCCCGGTTTTCAGCATGATGGCCGAGGAAAGCATGGCCGCCGGCAGGGGTGCCTGGCTGTAGGCATCAGGCATCCAGAAGTGCAGGGGAAATACGGCAGACTTGGTGCCAAAAGCGATGAAAAACCCGATAAACGCCAGCAGCCCCAAGGTAGAATAGGTATTGATAAGACCGGGCGTGTCTAAAGCAAGGCTTCCCGTTTCCCTGAAAACGATAACGACGGCAAGGAATAGGGCCACACCGGCGATGATGGTCATAAAAAGAAACTTCACCCCGGCAGCCACCGCTTCAGGAGTGGCATCGTGGACAACCAGGACAAAGAACATGATGGACATAAATTCAAAGAACAGGAAAAGGGTAAAAAGATCCCCCGCTAAGACCACACCCAGGCTGCCGGCAAAAACCAGCAGCAAAAAACCAAAGAACCGGTGAGGAAGGGGATCTTCTTTCATGTAATTGATGGCGTAAAGAACGATAATAAATCCAAAGAAAAGAAACATTAAGCTCATGTATTGTCCCAAGATGTCCACCCTGAACGTCAGGCCCAGGGGCGGCAGAATGTCCAGCTTTGTCACGACAACCGTTCCCCGTGCAATAATGGGATGGAGATAAAGAGACAGCCCAAAAGGTACCAGGGTAGCCACCATAAGAATGGTATTTCTAAGCGCCGCTCTCCCGTCAGCTGAAGAAGCCGCTTCGGAGACATGCGAATCACCGCTGCCCCTGGCACTACCGGTAAGCAATACGGCAAGGCCAGCGATAAGAGGAAGAATTGTAATCAAAAAAGGTATGATTGATTCCATGGTTTCCTGAACCATACGTACTCCTCCTTAATAAAATACATAGTTTACAACGTTCTCTACCAGGGGTATTGTGGTTTTATGAGCGAAAAGGCCCAAACCGACACAAATAATCGCCAGCAAAATAATGGGCACCAGCATGGTCAAGGGCGCCTCCAGGTCCTTGGGCTTTTCAAACTCCCCTTCCTTGAAAAAGGCATTGACCACAATGGGAAGGTAGTACATGGAGTTTAGCAGGGAGCTAACCAGCAGCACCCCGACAAAAACCAGCCTATCTGCGTCCAGGGCACCGGTTAACAAGTAAAACTTGCTCAAGTACCCGCTGATGGGAAGCACACCGATCAACCCCAGCCCGCCTATAGCAAAGGCGATCATGGTGATGGGCATTCGCTTACCAATCCCCGCGAGTTCCCTGATATCCGTTTTACCCGTGATCTTGATCACCGCTCCAGCGCAGAAAAACAGGGTAATCTTGAGCATGGCATGGTTCATGATGTGAATAATTCCACCGAACAGACCCACCGGCGTCAGCATCAAAGCCCCCAGGGTAATATAACCCAGCTGGCTGATGGTAGAATAGGCCAGCCGCATTTTAAAGACCGTGTGCCTGAGGGCCAGGATAGACCCCACGATAATGGTAAAGCAGACCATCACCGCCAGGTAGTTAACAACATTCAATTGAATTAGCATGTCTTGGCCGTATATAAAGTAGAGGACCCGGGTCATGCCAAAAATCCCGCTTTTGACCACGGCGACCGCATGGAGCAAGGAACTAACCGGGGCAGGAGCCACCATGGCTGCAGGCAGCCAGGAGTGAAAAGGCATGATGGCACCCTTGGTACCGAATCCAAGGATCACGGCAAAAAATAAAAGCGTCAGGAGGAACCGGGGTTCCCCGGCAGTAGCACCCAGAACGCCGCCGGGAGCAAAATTCACATGACCAACCATGCCCTGAAAAACAATCAGGGAAAAGAGAATCAGGCCCCCACCCCCAAAACAATACGCAATATACTTGATGCCCGACTTTGTCGCTTCTTCGGTTTGGGAGTGAATCACCAGGGGATAGGTCGCCAGTGTTAAATATTCAAAAAAGATGTACATGGTAAACAGGTTGCCTGCGAATGCGACACCCAGGGTAGCGCTCATGGAGATAACGAAACACAGGAAAAAGCGCCGCTGTTTAGGTTGTTTGGCCATGTAGCCTATAGAGTAAACGATGGCAAAAATCCACAAGAGGGAGGCCGTTATGCCGAAAACAATGCCCAAAGGGTCTACACGAAAAAATAATTCCAGGCCCGGCATAAAGCGCACCAGGGTAAACTCAACCACTTGGCCCCTTAAAATAGTTGGCAGGATTGCAGCCACGACCAAAAAGGTCATTGAAACGGAAATAAGCGCCGTTAAGTTTCTTGCCCTGACTGTTTTTTCCGGAATACGGCTGATAATAATTGCCCCTAGCACGGGTATCAAAACCGACCAAAGGGGTAAAGTTGAAGTGATTGATGGCATGGCTTTCCTCTCCCCTATTTATTAAAAACCATTTCTTTGTTTACAAGCTTTTAAAAGCTGATGAATAGTTCTTGAACGACTGCTTTGGCCAGGTTAAGAGGCCAGTTTTGGGGCATTAAAACAAAAAGCACAGATCCCACGGCCAGTATCGCAATGGGGACCAGCATGGTTAAAGGTGCTTCCGAAAGTTTTAAGCCTTCGCGATGAATAGACGGCGCATGCTCAACCGGCGTTTCTGTGCCTGCCGCTGCCGCCTCTTCTTCAGATTCGGATTTGGGCGTCCCGAAAAATGCCGTAACCACAATAGGGAAATAGTACGCCGAATTCAACAGGCTGCTGACAATCAACAGGCCCACGTAAAAAGGTTGGCCGATATCCAGGGCCCCCAGGGATAGCTGCCATTTGCTGATGAACCCGTTAAAGGGCGGGATCCCGACCATGGAGAGCGAGCAAAGGGTAAAGGCAATCATGGTAATGGGCATCTTTCGTCCAATACCGCCCAGGTAACTGATCCGCCTTTCCCCGGCTTTCACGATGAGGGCGCCGGCTATCATAAAGAGGCAGCCCTTCATAAAGGCGTGGGAGAAAATATGGTACAGGGCACCGGTAAAGGCCCGTTCGCTTAGCAATGATATACCCAGCACGATATAACCGATCTGCGCAATGCTGGAGTAGGCCAATCGTCTTTTTAAATCATCCTGGAGCAGCGCCAGAGCAGACCCTAAAAGGATGGTGATGGTCGAGAGCACCAGGGCTATTTGGTCCCATCCCAGGGCGCGGATGTATTCAAAACCGTAAACCTGGTAAAAAACGCGGATCAACCCGTACGCTCCGACCTTGATCATGACGCCGGAAAGCAAGGCACTAACCGGAGAGGGAGCTGCAGGGTGGGCATCAGGAAGCCAGATGTGAACGGGGAAAATCCCCGCCTTGATTCCAAACCCCAGGAGGAACCCGATAAAGGCCGCCAGGGAAAAGGTCGAAACCTCTTGAATCAGCCCGAAGCCGTCCAGGGTGAGGGTGCCCGCCAGTTGATAAGTGATAACCAACCCGAGGAATATAGCCAGCCCGGCACCGATGGACATAAACAGGTACTTGGCCCCTGCAAACATGGCATAGGTATGCTCTTCATGGGCTACCAGGACATATGAAGCCAGGGCCATGATTTCAAAAAACACAAAGAGCCCCAGGAGGTCTCCGGCAAATACGGTTCCCATGCAGCCGCCCAGCGCCAGGAGTAAAAAGCAATAATAGCGTTCGTGCGCATGTTCTTTGGCCATATACCCTACGGAGTGAAGGGTGGAAACAAACCAGAGAAAGGCAATAAGCAGGCTTAAGTAAAAGCTCAGCATATCCATGCGAAAATAAATGGAGAAGGGGATTGCAAAGAATTCAAACCGACTAAAAATGACATTTCCTGCATTGACTGTCCCGTACATGGAAAAGATAGCCACAAACATTACGGCTATCGTCCCTAAGGCAAAATATTCTCCCAGTCTGACACGGTAACGGGTAAGAAAGTAAACAATGATTGAAGCGATAAAAGGTACTAAGATAATTAGTGCGGGAAGACTGCTCACAACCCTTTCCCCGGCAAATTTCTCCATAAACATTCACCCCTTGATCCTTTATCCTTGATAGAAAAGCATCGTTGAAGAGATATGAATTTTTGAAAAGTTCACGAGTTCACAATCATCAGCCAGCTTGACAGCACTTTTATAGTATAACGTATGGAGCTATTTTTGAAAAGGCATTGTATTTTATTTTCTATTCTTTTGGCTGAATCCCTTCCCGAAAAACGAAAAAAATTATTAGAAAAGTGGTGCAATAGGGAAAATAATCCGGGTGGGCCAGGAAAGAGCAGCGAATGAAAATCTCAAGCAGGGGGCATAATTAAAAAAAAGTGCCGGCAATGCGTTGACGCTGTATTCGGTCACTTTACCGGTCACTTTTTTAATTGAAGCCTGATCAACTTATTGGAGATTGGAGGGTATCAATCATGGGAAATAAGACATCCTTTCCCTATGCCCACTTGACGGAAAAAGAGCTAAAAAAACTCAGGGAAGCGGAAACGTTCCTTAACAACCAGCCCGATCACGAGCACGCGCGTCAGGAAGGAAAGCATATCATTCTCCTGGCCTATACGGTCGAAACCGAAATGAAGGTCGATTAAAGCTAAAGTAAAGCGGCGGGGCCGCGGGTTAACAGGTACCTGGCATCACTGATCAAGTAAAGGGACCCTGCGATCAGTACCATGTCCGGAGCCCTGACCATGGAAAGGGCCAGGCTGACCGCACCGTGGATGTCCTCAACCACGTGGACGGGGACCGAAACCAGCCTGGCCGCTTTTTCTTGAAGCAGCCAGGGGTCAGCTGCCCGCGGGCTGTTGGGCGTGGTTAAAATGACGGTGCCCGCCAGGGGTAGTATTTCCTGCAGGATATCTTCAATGGCTTTATCGTCCAGGATGCCTAAAACAAGCACCAGATGTCGGTAAGAAAAGGTCGATTCGATCGACCGCCTGAGCCCCTTAAAGGCCTCCAGGTTGTGTGCCCCATCCAGGACAACCAGGGGAGCTCGCCGCATAATTTCCAGACGGCCCGGCCACCGGGTACTTTCCAGGCCGCTGCGAACAGCGTCTTCTGTTAAGGTAAATCCTTTTTGTTCTAAGACTTCCAGGGCGGCCAGGGCCAAAGCAGCATTTCCCGGTTGGTAATCACCCAACATGACCAGGCGTAAGTCATTATAGGTCCGCTGAAGCCCCCGGTAGTGAAAAATCTGGCCCTCCAGGTTAACCGAGACGGTTTCTGTTGTAAATTCCCGGCCCAGGCAAAAAAGGTTTGCCCTTTTTTGCCTGGCCTTTTCTTTAATAACCTCCAGGGCCCGACCTGTGACCCCGGTGATTACATCTGCTTTCTCTTTGATGATGCCCGCTTTTTCCCCGGCTATTTCTTCAACCGTATTTCCTAAAACCTGGGTATGTTCCAGGCTTATCGTCGTAATTATTGCAGCCAGGGGGTTTATGACATTCGTTGCATCCAGGCGGCCCCCAAGGCCAACCTCAAGAACGACCAGGTCTGGCGATTCTTCTGAGAAATAGGTAAAAGCAATCGCCGTAACCACCTCAAATTCAGTGGGATGCCCCAGATCCGGGTTTTCTGCAATTTTTTCCACCAAGGGCTTGACCCGCTCCACCAGCTCAACCAGGCGCTCTTGAGAAATATCAACTCCGTTAATCGCCATACGATTGGTAAACTGCACCAGGTAAGGAGAGGTGTAGAGACCCACCCGGTAACCGGCCGCTTCCAGAATCCGCGCGGCAAAAGCCGCCACCGACCCTTTGCCGTTGCTTCCTCCAATGTGAAGAAACTTCAGCTTGTTCTGGGGGTTACCCAGAGCATCTAAAAGGGCTTGAATTCTATCCAATCCGGGATTCATTCCATATCGCTGTATCCCATGTATCCAGCTTAATGCCTCCTGATAGTCCACTTTCATTCCTCCATATATAGGGGACATTCCTCTAAAAGAGGTGTGTCCCCATACCTTGAAAAATTGGGAAAGCGACAGAACTGTCCCCTGCTTCCCGATGTGTGCGCATCAGGCCATTCTTTTTAGCTCTTCCATCCGACCGACCAGCTTGTCGTGGCGGGTTTTTAGCTCCTGTTCTTTACTTCGTTCTTTCTCTACCACGTCTTCAGGGGCTCTATTCAGGAAGTTCTTGTTGACCAGCTTTGCCGATACTTTTTCCAGGTCTTTTTCCAGTTCCTTGCGGGTTTTTTCCAGCCGGGAAATCTCCTGATCCAGGTCGATAACCCCCTCCAGGGGCAGGTAAACTTCCACATCACCAATCAGCGCCGTCAATGCCCTGGCAGGTTTTTCATCCTGCGGATCGCGGATTTCAACGGGATGAGCCCAGGCGAGCCGCTCCATAACTAACAGCTCCTGGTTTAAGATATCCTTTTCCTTGGCCGGTACCCTTATAATAACAGGGGACTTTTGGCCGGGTGGGATATTGACCTCGCTCCGCAGATTTCGAATCGCCCGAATGACATTCATTACAATGTCCATCTCCTTTCGGGCCCTTTCATCCACAAGGTCGGGCGAAGGCTCCGGCCAGGGGGCGACCACCAGGGCTTTGTCTTCCCCGCTTCGGGGGAGGCTTTGCCATATTTCCTCGGTAATAAAAGGCATAAAGGGGTGAAGCAGTCGTAGTGTCCTTTCCAGAATGAAATGCAAAACGGCCCGTGCTCTTTCCTTGCCAGCATCATCCGCGGCAAACATGGGGATTTTACTAAGCTCAATATACCAGTCGCAGAAGTCCCCCCATAAAAACTCGTAAACATTCCGGGCTGCCTCGCCCAGTTCATATTTTTCCAAAAGCCGGGTTGTTTCCTCCACAGCGGTGTTATAGCGGTCCAGGATCCAGCGGTCGTGGCGATTGAGACCATTGCCTAAAGGGCCCGGTTGATAACCCTGTAAATTCATCAGGACATAGCGGGAGGCGTTCCATATTTTGTTGGCAAAATTGCGGCTGGATTCAACATTGTCATGGCGGAACCGCTGGTCGTTTCCGGGGGCCTGCCCTGTTATCAGGGTGAAACGCAGGGTATCTGAACCGTATTCGTCGATCACGTCCAGGGGGTCTACGCCGTTACCCAGGGATTTACTCATTTTTCGACCCTGGGCATCGCGAACAAGCCCGTGAATACAGACATCGGAAAAAGGAATATCTTTCATGAAGTTCAGCGACATAAATATCATGCGCGCTACCCAGAAGGTAATAATATCGTACCCCGTTACCAGGACATTCGTGGGAAAATAATGCTGGAGATCCGGGGTGTGCTCCGGCCAACCCAGGGTGGAGAAAGGCCACAGGGCGGAGCTAAACCAGGTGTCCAAGACGTCGGGATCCTGTTCCAACCGGCTTTCTCCGCAGGAGGGGCAGGTGGAGGGGTCCTCCCGGGACACGATAATTTCCCCACAAGCGCAGTACCAGGCGGGAATCCGGTGCCCCCACCAGATTTGCCTTGAAATACACCAGTCGCGGATGTTTTCCATCCAGTTCAGGTACATGCGGGTAAACCGTTCCGGCACGTAGCGAACCCTGCCCTCATGGATCACGTCAATGGCCGGCTCGGCCAGGGGTTTCATACGAACAAACCACTGCAGGGAAACAAGGGGTTCAATTTCCGTGGCACAGCGCTGGCAGTGCCCAACGGAATGGGAATAGTCTTCTACTTTGACCAAGAATCCTGTCGCTTCCAGTTCTTCCATTACTTTCTTACGCGCTTCTAAACGGTCCATCCCGGCAAACTTCCCCGTTGCCCCGGTCATGGCCCCGTCTTCTCCGATGGCATTGACCCGTTCCAGGGAATGCCTCAGACCGATTTCAAAATCGTTTATGTCATGGGCAGGTGTTATTTTTACTGCCCCGGAACCGAAAGCCGGATCAACGTAGTCGTCAGCAATAATCGGTATTTCCCTGTTCATCAGGGGGAGCATAACCGTCTTGCCGACCATTTGGCGGTAGCGCTCATCTTCTGGATGTACAGCCACAGCCGTATCTCCCAGCATGGTTTCGGGTCTTGTGGTGGCGACGACAATGTGCCCATCCCACCCTACACCGGGATACCGGATGTGGGTCAGGGTAGATTCCTTGTCTTCATGCTCCACTTCGATATCTGAAAGGGCTGTATTACAGCGGACACACCAGTTTATCATGTAGTCTCCACGATAAATCAATCCCTGTTCGTACAGGGATACAAACACTTCCCGCACGGCCCGGGAGCAGCCTTCATCCATGGTAAATCGTTCCCTTGACCAGTCACAGGATACCCCCAGCTTGTAGAGCTGCTTCAGGATACGGCCGTGGTATTCTTCTTTCCACTCCCAGGCGCGTTCCAGAAACTTCTCCCGGCCCAGTTGGTGGCGGGTTTTCCCTTCAGCCAGGATATGTTCTTCCACCTTGTTTTGGGTTGCAATCCCGGCATGATCCGTTCCGGGTAGCCAGAGGGTATCGTATCCCTGCATTCTTCTCCAGCGAATGAGCACATCCTGAATGGTGTTGTTCAGGGCGTGGCCCATATGCAGGGAACCCGTTACATTTGGAGGCGGAATAACAATGGTAAAGGTATTTTTGTTATCCTTGCGCGGCGCCGTGAAGTAATCCCCGTCCAGCCAGAACTGGTATATTTTTTGTTCCACCTGTTCCGGATCATACACCGATGGCAGATCAACACCCATGAAACAAAACCCCCTTGTCACTTAATAATGCCCGGCACGTTGTAAATAACTTGTCAAAAACGTCACGGCAAGAAAATGCAGCACTTTCATACGTATTATTCTTATCTCCGAGCTTTTTCCTTATAATACATTTTCAAAGATGTAAAGTCAACTTTTACAGTTTCTGCCGGTTTTTTCTTTTTGTCACTCTTCTTATTGTTAACCCTGATGTCTGTTTTTGGTTGACATACTTCTCCCTATCGGTTAATATTTAATGGAGTTTCCGCTTCCCGGTATCGACTCCGGTTGCTCTTCAGGCTGGCTGATGCCTTTCTCTTAAGCTTTTAACTTATAGAAAGTAGCGCTTGACAAAATCGCCGCCATAAAGAAGGCAGACCTCCTCAACGGGTGGGAAGCGATTAAAAAC
>SKMY01000200.1 GCA_007120815.1 Syntrophomonadaceae bacterium
CCGGTGCTTCCCCTCCGGTGCTTCCCCTCCGGTGCTTCCCCTCCGGTGCTTCCCCTCCGGTGCTTCCCGAAATCGTCCCTGGTGCTTCCCCAATTCGTCTCCGGTGCTTCTCGAAACCTTCTCCAGTGCTTCCCTGTCACTTCCCCCAAAAGTCGGTCCTCCGCTGGGACCTACTCCCACTCAATGGTACCCGGGGGCTTGGTTGTCAAGTCGTACACAAACCGGTTGACCTGGGGAATGTCGTTTACCAGGCGGTTGGATATGCGCTCCAAAACCTCGTATGGAAAAGGATACCAATCAGCCGTCATCCCATCCTGGCTGGTAACTGCCCTTAATACAATAGTATGCCCGTAAATTCTGCAGTCCCCTTTGACCCCTACGCTTAAAATATCTGGCAGTACGGCAAAAGCCTGCCAGATATCGCGGTACAGCCCGGCTTTTTTTATTTCCTCAATAACAATGGCATCGGCTTCTTTTAACAGATCCACCTTCTCCGGCAACACCTCGCCCAGAACCCGCACCGCCAAACCAGGGCCCGGAAAGGGATGCCTCCATACAATATCCTCCGGAAGATCCAGCTCCAAAGCCAGTTTTCGAACTTCATCCTTAAAGAGAAACCTTAGCGGCTCAATGAGGGAAAATTTCATATCATCGGGCAAGCCGCCTACATTGTGGTGAGACTTGATAACCGAGGCCGTAGCCGTCCCGCTTTCAATCACGTCAGGATACAGGGTGCCCTGCACCAGATAGTCTATCTGGCCTATCTTTTCCGCTTCACGTTCAAAAACCCGGATAAAATGGTTGCCGATGATTTTCCTTTTTTCTTCCGGGTCGATGACACCCTTCAAGCGTTCAAAAAATTCATCCCGGGCGTCTACAGCAATCATTTTCATGTTAAAGCGGCCCTCGAATGTCTCCATAACCTGTTCCTTTTCACCTTTGCGCAGTAAGCCGTGATCAACAAAAATGCAGGTTAACCGATCACCGAGGGCCCGATGAACCAGTGTTGCCGCTACAGAAGAGTCAATCCCTCCACTAAGCCCGCAGACGACTTTTCCTTCGGGGCCAACCATCTCCTGGATTTCAGCGATACTGGTTTCAATAAAGTTTTCCATGGTCCAGTTTCCAGTAAACCCACAAACCCGAAACAAATAGTTCCCGAGTATTAACTGCCCCTGGGGGGTATGAATCACCTCGGGATGAAATTGCAGGCCAAAAAAACACCTGTTTTTGTCTGCCATGGCCGCAACGGGCGTATTTTCGCTTTCTGCCAGAATATCAAACCCTTCAGGAACCCGGGTTACGGAATCCCCATGACTCATCCACGCTGTAAATTTTTCACCCAGTCCATTTAACAAACCATACCTTTCTTTTATGTTTAAAAAGGTCTTGCCGTATTCCTGGTTGCGTGCCAGAACGACCTCACCGCCCAGATCTCCAGCCATGACCTGCATGCCGTAACAGATACCCAAAATGGGAATCCCGAGTTCATAGAACCCGCGGTCGCATCGAGGCGCATCCTCCGCATAAACGCTGGACGAACCGCCGGAAAAAATAAGCGCACCGGGACTGCTGGCTTGAAGTTTTTCAAGAGAAACATTGTACGGCAAGATTTCACAATAAACGTTTAGTTCCCTGACTCTTCTTGCAATCAACTGGGTATACTGCCCGCCAAAATCCACAATTACAACTTTTTCTGAAATTGCCATGAACGCATTAACTCCTTCGACATATCTGGAAATTAAACGACTCATTATTTCGGTAAAAGCGTGTCTTTTTCCTGCCCAAATTGAAAAAAACCGGGAGTTCCTCCCGGTTTTTTTTCTAAATAATAACCCTTTTACATTACATTGGCGGCATGTCGCCCATACCCATTCCGCCGGGGAACTTTTTATCGTCATCCGGCTTTTCCGCCACAACTGCTTCGGTGGTCAGGAAAAGGGATGCAATGCTGGCGGCGTTTTGAATGGCAGACCGCACAACTTTGGCAGGGTCAACAATTCCAGCCTCCATCATGTTTTCATATACTCCGGTCAGGGCATTAAAGCCCATAGCAGGTTCCATTGCCTTTATTTTCTCTACAACGATGGAGCCTTCTTCACCGGCATTTTCAGCAATGTGTCGCACGGGTTCTTCCAGTGCCCTACGAATAATCTGGATTCCAACTGCCTGGTCGGCTTCCAGTTCCAGACCATCTAGAGCTTTTATGGCATTCAAGTAAGCTACCCCACCGCCCGGAACAATGCCTTCCTCCACAGCAGCACGGGTTGCGGAAAGAGCATCCTCAATGCGCAGTTTTCTTTCCTTCATTTCCGTTTCTGTTGCTGCGCCGACCTCGATAACCGCCACGCCTCCAGCCAGCTTGGCCAGCCGCTCCTGGAGTTTTTCTTTATCAAATTCGGAGGTGGAATCTTCAATCTGCACGCGGATTTGGTTAATCCGTTTTTGAATGTCTTCCTGGGAACCGGACCCATCAACGATAACCGTGTCTTCTTTACCCACGATAACCTGACGGGCGCGGCCGAGCATGTTCACATCTACATTTTTCATTTCAATGCCCAGGTCTTCAGATACAACCTGGCCGCCGGTCAACACAGCAATATCTTCCAGCATGGCCTTGCGGCGGTCGCCAAAGCCGGGGGCCTTAACAGCTACACACGTAAAGGTGCCGCGAATTTTATTTACTACCAGGGTAGCCAGGGCCTCACCTTCAACGTCTTCAGCGATCAGGAGAAGCTGCTTTCCTTTTTGAACGATTTTCTCCAGCAGGGGCAGAAGTTCATGAATGTTGCCCACTTTGCGATCAGTTAGCAGTATCATGGGATCTTCCAGGACGGCTTCCATTTTTTCCGTATCTGTCACCATGTAAGGAGAAATATAACCGCGGTCGAATTGCATGCCTTCAACCACTTTCAGGTCCGTTACAAATCCCTTGGATTCTTCTACCGTAATAACGCCGTCTTTGCCCACTTTTTCCATGGCATCAGCAATCAAGTTTCCAATGGACTCGTTGTCTGCAGAAATTGCAGCAACCTGGGCGATGGCGTCCCGGCTTTCCACCGGTTTGCTCTGTTCTTTAATATGATCCAGAATCATATCAACGGATTTGTCAATCCCCCGCTTCATAAGCATGGGGTTGGTTCCGGCTGTTACGTTTTTTATCCCCTGCTTGATAATGGCCTGGGCCAGCAGGGTAGCTGAAGTGGTCCCGTCTCCAGCTATATCCTGGGTTTTATTGGCTACTTCCTTAACCAGCTGGGCGCCCATGTTTTCAAAGGGATCTTCTAATTCAATCTCCCGGGCAATGGTAACACCGTCGTTTGTAATCTGAGGTGAACCAAACTTTTTATCAAGTACCACGTTACGCCCTTTGGGGCCCAGGGTTACCTTTACGGTATCCGCAAGCTTATCAACGCCCCTTTCCAGCGCCTGACGTGCTTCTTCACGAAACTTAATATCTTTCGCCATTTTCGATGTCCCTCCTAATGAGTAATATAAGTAGGCATTTCATGTCCAACCGGGGTTTAGGCATATACGGCAAGAATGTCATCCTGACGTAAAATCAGGTATTCCTCTCCATCCAGTTTTATTTCGGAACCCGCATACTTGGAGAAAATAACGGTGTCCCCAACCTTCACATCCATCTGGACCCTTGTACCATCATCCAGAATTCGGCCGTCTCCAACCGCTTTGACTTCTCCTTCCTGGGGCTTCTCCTTGGCCTTATCGGGAAGCACAATACCTGAACTGGTTTTATCTTCCTTTTCTAAGACCTTGATAATCACTCGATCGCCTAAAGGTTTCAGCTTCATAAATAATACCTCCTTACTGAA
>SKMY01000172.1 GCA_007120815.1 Syntrophomonadaceae bacterium
ACCGGGTTAATGTCTTTTATACGGCACCTACGGCAATCCGGGCTTTTATGCGCTGGGGAGAAGATTGGCCTGCAAAAAGGGACCTGTCCAGCCTGAGGCTGTTGGGAACCGTTGGAGAACCCATTAACCCCGAGGCCTGGATGTGGTACCATGAACATATCGGAAGAGAAAAGTGCCCCATCGTGGATACATGGTGGCAGACGGAAACAGGGATGATCATGATCACGCCGCTTCCTGGAGTTACGCCCACCAAGCCCGGTTCGGCTACACAGCCTTTCCCGGGGGTGGAAGCCGCTATCCTGGATGATCGTGGAGAGCAGGTAGAGCCTGGGAAAGGGGGTTTCCTGGTTATCACATCGCCATGGCCTGCCATGTTAAGAACATTGTACAATGATCCCGAACGGTTTAAAGAAACCTACTGGATACAGTATCCTGGATATTATTTCACGGGCGACGGCGTCATGAAAGACAAGGACGGATACCACTGGATTATGGGGCGTGTTGATGATGTCATCAATGTATCTGGCCACCGCATCGGAACCATGGAGGTAGAAAGCGCCCTGGTGGACCACAAGATCGTCGTTGAAGCGGCGGTTATTGGCAAAGCCCACGACCTGAAAGGGCAGGCCATTTCTGCCTTTGTAACCCTAAAAGAAGGTGTGGAAGGCTCTGAATCATTGGTTGAAGAACTAAAAGCCCACGTCGTGAAAAAAATTGGCGCTATAGCGCGGCCCGATGATATATTCTTTTCCAGTGAACTGCCCAAAACCCGCAGCGGTAAAATCATGCGGCGTCTCCTCCGTGATGTGGCTGAAGGCCGCGCCCTGGGGGATACCACCACGCTTTTAGATCCGAACGTCATATCGGGAATCAAAGAGAAATATCAAGGTTAATCGGGGGTTGGAAAGCGTATTGTCTGACCTTTTCACTAAATCATTTTGCTTCAAAACACCCTTAACTTATCATTTGACTCCGGGACTGCGATGCAGTCCTTTTTTTTTCGTTTACCGCAAGAAGGGATCTGCCCAGAAACAAAGAACTCTTCCTTAGTATGAGAAACCGGGTCTTAGTGCAGTCGTCCGGGCGCGGGTAAGCCTGTGGAAGGCGCTATGACTCCTCGGGGCCCTCGGACGGCCTCCCCGGTTTAACTCCCGTCCGGGTCGATCCCGGCGGCCGACGTCCTGTCGGCCCGGACCGCCCGAGGACCTTCGATCGCCAAGCACCTTTGGCCACAGGCACCAATGTCGCCGGACGAGATGCACCAGCTCCCCGGTTAGGGGTGATAGCGCTTGCAAAGGCAGTGCTGTATCTTACCTGAGCCGGTTTTCCATTCCCCTGTTGTGGCCCGCAAGGGCCGTGGCGGTTAGAACATTTCACTGTGTTTTGGGAGGTTTTACCTATGGAAGAGATACGGTTGCTGGCGCCAACTGCTATTTTAGGTTACGGGTTTCCCCTGGATTCATTTTACAGGGCCATGGAAATGAAGCCGCACCTGATTGGGGTTGACGCCGGTTCAACAGACCCCGGTCCTTACTACCTGGGAAAGGGCAAATCGTTTACGGACCGGGTTTCAGTTAAAAGAGATCTGGAAATAATCCTGGATGCTGCCTGTGAAACCGGCATTCCAGTGCTCATTGGGACGGCAGGCGGCAGCGGCGGAAAGATCCACGTTGACTGGACCATGGACATTGTAAAAGAAGTCATTCAGGAGAAAAAGAATCGGCTCACTGTGGCCCGGATTGATGCAGAGTTTTCCAGGGAGTTTGTCTTATCCAGGTTGAAAAGCGGAGAAATAACCCCCTTGCCCGGGGTTCCTTCACTAACCGAAAAAGATGTTGAGGAATCAACCCGTATTGTCGGACAAATGGGCATTGAACCCTTTCAGCAGGCGATGGAATTGGGGGCCCAGGTTGTTGTCGCCGGGAGGACTTACGATCCGGTATGCTTCGCGGCCTTACCCGTACTTTGGGGGTTTGATATGGGCCTTTCTCTGCACCTGGGCAAGATCCTGGAATGTGCTGCCATTGCAGCAACTCCGGGTAGCGGTCGGGATTGTATGCTGGGAATCTTGCGCAAAGATCATTTTCTGCTGCGTCCTGCAAACCCCCAGCGGCGCTGTACCCCTGAATCGGTGGCCGCCCATTCACTTTATGAAAAATCTGATCCCTTTCACCTTCACGGTCCCGGTGGCTCACTGGACCTGACAGAAACCGTGTATGAGCAGTACGATGAACGCACTGTAAAAGTGTCCCGGACCCGGTTCATCCAGGCACCCTATGCTGTTAAACTGGAAGCTGCCCGCAAGGTGGGTTACCGTTCGGTTTGTATTGCCGGAACCCGGGATCCGGTTATGATTTCTAAAATAGAAGATATTATTAAGGGTGTTAAAGAAGGCGTGGCGGACAACTTTGTTCAGTCAGAGGATACTTACCTGCACTTTCGGTTATACGGCATGGAAGGAGTTATGGGGGAACTGGAGCCTGAACCTGTGAAGGGGCATGAACTGGGTATTATTATTGAAGCGGTGGCTTCTTCCCAGGAAAAGGCCAACACCCTTCTAAGCTTTGCTCGTTCCACCATGCTGCACTACGGTTTTCCCGGTCGTTTGAGCACCGCCGGGAACCTGGCTTTTCCCTACTCGCCTTCTGACCTGGAAGCAGGTGAGGTCTACACGTTTTCCATGTATCACCTGGTGAAAAACATCGATCCCCTTTCACCCTTTCCTGTAACCATTGAAAAATGGGGAGGCGAGCATTTATGAAAAGCAGGGAAAAGGCAAAGCTTACAGAAATAGCCAGTGTAATTCGCAGCAAAAATGCAGGTCCCTATGAGTTGACTTTTGATATTATCTTTCCGGACACCCATACCTTTGAGCGGGTCGTAAGGGGTAACACCCTGACTAAGCAGCTGTTTGCCCGGCTTTATGGAATGGATGAATCCCAGGTGCTCTCCATTCTTCCTTACCCGCCTGCCAAGGCTATCAAGATTACCGTAGTGCGGCCCCGGCCTTCAGGAAATCTGGGAGAAACAGACGTGTACGGCGCTCAACAGCACGGGCCTTTACTGGACTTAGATGTCCTCCTGGCGTAAGAAAGAGAGGCAGATAATAGATGTGTACCGATGAAATTCGAGCAATTATCAACCAGGAGGTACTGCAACAGTGAGAACCGATACCCTGGAGACCCTTACGAAAATCTTAAAGACCCTGGAGGAGGAGTACCCTGCTGCAAGCACTGCCCTTCGCTTTCAATCGCCATTTCAGTTGTTGGTAGCGGTCATGCTTTCTGCTCAGACCACGGACAAACAAGTAAACCAAATTACTGCTGACTTGTTTCGCCACATTAAGAAGCCAAAAGATGTTTTAGCTCTTAAACCTGCTGAGCTGGAAGAAATGATTAAACGTTGCGGCCTTTTCCGTCAAAAAAGCAGGCAGCTGATGGAGACTTGCCGCATCCTGGTAAAAACGTATCACGGCCAGGTTCCAAAAACCCGGGAGGAACTGATCACACTGCCCGGGATCGGCCGTAAGTCTGCTAATGTGATTATCAGCACGGCTTTTGACACTCCCGCCATGGCTGTGGATACCCACGTAATGCGGGTTAGTCGACGCCTGGGTTTGGCCCGGGGGAAAACACCCTTGGATGTTGAAGAAGAGCTCTGCAACCTTATCCCTGAAAACCTTTGGACAGCGACCCACCACCGGCTTATTTCTCATGGCCGGGCGGTATGTCGAGCCCGGAAACCCTCATGTAATACCTGTTCCCTGGCCAGCTTCTGTCAGTATCCAGATTAAATGCGGGAAAATTTGTTTGAACAAAAGGAATAATA
>SKMY01000229.1 GCA_007120815.1 Syntrophomonadaceae bacterium
CTGAGCCCCACATGGTTTCAAGAAAAGCGGAGGTCGTCTTTATCACGACTCCAGATCGGGTCATTGAAGATGTCTGCCAGTCTATTGCACAACACGGTGGTTTTGTTTCGGGACAAGTCGTCATACACTGCAGCGGTGCCCACAGTTCGAGCATCTTGCAGTCGGCCCGCGAAGCCGGCGCATCTGTTTTGTCTATGCACCCCCTACAAACCTTTCCCGGAACGGAAGCAGGCTTGCGGGCGCTGCCGGGTACTTTCTTTGCTGTAGAAGGGGACAGCTCTGCTTTGCCGCTGGCCGAAGAGCTGGTCAATGCTCTCAAGGGAAAGATGATATCAATCCCTACTGAAATGAAGACCCTTTATCACGCGGCAGCCTGTGTCGCATGCAATTATTTGGCTTCCCTTCTAGACGGATCCTTGCGAATGTACGGACAAATGGGTGTTTCTTGGGAGCAGGCTGTCGAAGCGCTTTATCCCTTAATATCCAGAACCCTTGAAAACATAAAGGAAGTAGGCCCAGAAAAAGCCTTGACCGGGCCTATAGCCCGGGGAGACGCTGACACCATTCAATCCCATACGGAAGCGTTAAACCGGTCCCTTTCAGAGCTTCTGCCCCTGTACAACACCATGGGTCAATATACCATTGAACTGGCTTTACGAAAAGGAACACTGGATAAGGAGCAAGCAGAAATTATTCAATCAATTCTTAAAGGAGGGTCTCATTAAGATGACCGGACGTTATTCAATCGTTAATTTGCGGGAGATGAAAAAGGAGAAAAAACAGATCAGTATGCTAACTGCCTACGACTTTCCTACGGCTCAACTCCTTGATGAAGCTGGGGCTGAAATGATTCTCGTCGGTGATTCTTTGGGAATGGTTGTTCTGGGATATGAGGATACGTTATCCGTCACCTTAGACGAAATGATTCACCATGGGAAGGCAGTGGTTCGTGGAAGCAAGCAGGCATTTGTCGTTATCGACATGCCCTTTTTAACCTATCACATCAACCCGGAAGAAGCCCTTCGCAATGCAGGGAAAATTATCCAGGCTACCGGGGCTCAAGGCGTAAAGCTGGAAGGCGGCGAGGAAATTATTCAATCAGTCCGTGCCATAACCGGTGCGGGAATCCCGGTAATGGGGCACCTGGGGCTTACCCCACAATCTGCGGGGCAGTTGGGCGGTTTTAAGGTTCAGGGTAAAGATCCCCTGGTGGCCAGGAGAATGCTCGAAGATTCCATGGCCCTGGAAAAAGCCGGTGCTTTTTCCCTGGTGCTTGAATGTGTTCCCTGGCAGCTGGCCCGGGTCATTTCGGAAAGGGTATCCATACCGGTTATTGGTATCGGTGCAGGGAAGTATTGTGACGGACAAGTTCTGGTATACCACGATGTCATGGGACTTTTTACCGGGAAACGTCCTAAGTTTGTCAAGCAGTACGTTGATGCCAGAAGCGAAATGGTAAAAGGAGTAAAACAATATATGGAAGAAGTAAGAAGCGGTTCCTTCCCCGAAGACAAACATACCTTTTCTATGTCCGAAGCGGTGCTGGAAGAGGTTTTAAAGGATTAGGAGGGCATCATGAAAGTTGTCGAAAAAATACCCGAAATGAGGAATATCCTGGGGGAAATAAGAAAAAAAGGGCTGAGCATCGGCTTCGTGCCGACCATGGGTTTTTTGCACCAGGGACATCTTTCCCTGGTAAAAGCAGCCCGCCAGGAAAATGATTTTGTGGTGGTCAGCATTTTTGTTAATCCCATTCAATTTGGCGTGGGTGAAGATTATGAAGAATACCCCAGGGACCTGGAAAGGGATCAGGCTTTGGCCTCTGCTGAAGGATGTGATTTGATTTTTTCTCCAACTGTTAACGAAATGTATCCCCCGGGATACTCAACCTTTGTCGACGTCCAAGGATTAACCGATAGCCTTTGCGGTGCTCACAGGCCCGGGCATTTTCGCGGCGTAACCACAGTGGTAGCAAAGCTCTTCAGCCTGGTTTCACCGCAACGGGTATACTTTGGCCAGAAAGATGGACAGCAGGCGCTGGTTTTAAAAAAGATGGTCACCGACCTGAACATGAACCTGGAATTTCATATTCTACCAACAGTAAGAGAGCAGGACGGCCTAGCCATGAGCTCAAGGAATAAATATTTGACTCCGGAGCAAAGACGTCATGCCCCCGTTCTTTACAAAAGCTTGCAAGAAGCAAAAAAGCGGATCGAACAAGGAGAAAGGCGAGCAAAAACAATAAAGCAACTTATGCTGGAAATGATTGATACAGTAGATGGTTCTAAAGTTGACTACGTTGAAATTGTTGAAACAAAAAACCTGCAGCCGGTAGAAACTCTTGAAGGAGAATGCCTGGTGGCCTTGGCTGTCAGGCTTGGCAATACGAGACTCATCGATAATATTCTTGTGGAGGTGTAATTTTTGTACAGAATGATGTGTAAGTCTAAAATCCACCGGGCAACGGTCACAGATGCCAACCTGAATTACGTGGGAAGCATTACAATTGACCAGGAGCTGTTGGAAAAGGCCGATATACTTCCGTACGAAAAAGTCCAGGTTGTAAACAACAACAACGGGGCTCGCCTGGAAACCTATACCATTCCCGGGGAGCGGGGCAAAGGGGATATTTGTTTAAATGGTGCCGCCGCCCGACTGGTCCAACCGGGAGACATTGTAATTATTATTAGTTATGCTCAATACTCCCAGGAAGAGCTCAGCACCTATCTGCCTAAAGTGCTGCTGGTGGATGAAAAGAACCAGATTACCAGAATCGCATCAGAAGGTTAAAAACAGAGGGTGGAAATTTTAGGAATAATCATTTACAGTATTTGTGATTTGTGTTATAATAGCGACAATTTGGGGAGCGCTGTTAAGGATGTCCCCATTTAGAGGTTTAATTTACTTTTTGGAGGGAATTATAAACAACATGGGCAGTGAAGAAGGACGAAAGATTGCTCTAAAAAGAGCAGAAGAACTCAAGGAAAGCATTTCAGATTACCTGGAATTTCGAAACAATATCCCAACGGGTTTTTCGGAATGGGAAGCCATACAAAACAGACAGCAGAAGATAAAAGATTATTTTAACGTATCTGAAAAAGAATGGGAAAGCTGGCATTGGCAGTTGGAGAACCGTATTCACGATGTTGAAACATTGAGCGAATTTTTGAATTTAACCGACCAGGAAAAAGAAGACATTGGGTTGACTGGCAGCAAGTACAGGTGGGCCGTTGTTCCCTACTACTTAAGCCTTATTGATCCGGATAACCCCAGGGATCCGGTCCGTTTGCAGTGTATTCCAACCCGGATGGAGTATGATGACCACTGCGGTGCCATGGATCCCATGGGCGAAGAGTTCACATCCCCTGCCCCGGCAATTACCAGGCGGTACCCGGACCGGCTCATTATCAATATTACCAACCAATGTGCCATGTACTGCCGCCATTGTCAACGCCGCAGGAACATTGGTGAGACAGATCACCAGACCCCAAAAGACCAGATTGCAGCAGCCATTGAGTATATTGCTCAGAACGAAGAAATTCGCGATGTACTGCTTACAGGCGGCGATGCATTTATGCTTGATGATGACACGTTGGACTGGATCTTAACAGAACTGGACAACATCCCTCATGTGGAAATAAAGCGTTTGGGAAGCCGTACGCCGGTAACGCTGCCTTATCGAATAACCGATGATTTATGTAAGATGCTGAGCAAGCATTTGCCTTTATACGTCAACACGCACTTTAACAATCCCCAGGAAATTACCCCGGTGTCCAAGGAGGCGTGTTTTTCCCTGGCCAGGGCAGGGATTGGTCTGGGTAACCAGGCGGTTCTTTTAAAGGGCGTGAACAATCACCCGCTGGTTATGCGGAAGTTAAATCACGAACTACTTAAAATCATGGTCCGCCCCTATTATATATTCCATGCTAAAGGCGTGCAGGGAACCAGCCATTTGCGAACCCGGGTCGAAGAGGGTATAGAGATTATGGAAAAACTTCGGGGCTATACGTCAGGCCTTGCCATTCCTACGTATATCGTGAATGCGCCCAAGGGTTACGGAAAAACACCCATGCTGCCAGAGTACCTGCTATCCATGGGAGCCGACAAACTGCTTATTCGCACCTGGGAAAAGAGGGTACTGGAATATGAAAATGACGAAGACGTTTAGAGCGGGATTTTGAAAGGGAAAACCAAGACGAAGCCATGAGTTTTAGACTCATGGTTTCGTCTTGTTCAGGAAATTGTTACAGGCGAGGTGTTAGCGATAAAAAATCCCACTGATCAGGCAAAATATTTTCATGCGTGGAATCAAATCATTGAAATAGGGCCAATAAGAATGCAGAAACTAATGGACCACTTTCAATGCGCAGCCAGGGCCTGGAATGCCCCATTAAAAGAACTCAGCACCGTGAAGGGTTTTGAACGTTCGCTGTGTGAGAAAATCGTTAACAAAAGAAAAACAGTCGACGTAAATAAAACATGGTCCCTTTTAAACGCTAGTACTATTTCGATTCTCCTGTTCGACGATCCCAGGTATCCACCTTTGCTAAAACAAATCTATGATCCTCCCTTATCTCTATACTACTTGGGAGATATCGATTTTTTGGCGACCCTTTCAATTGCTGTGGTGGGGAGTCGCCGCCATACTCACTATGGTAAACAAGTTGCTCAGAAACTGGCTTCAGCACTGGCTTTAAATGGAATAACCGTAACCAGCGGTATGGCCAGGGGTATAGACACCTGGTCCCATCGAGGCGCCCTGGATGCTAAAGGAAAAACTATCGCTGTGCTGGGATGTGGTCTGGATATTTGCTATCCCCCGGAAAATAAAACACTAAAGGAAAGAATTCAGTGCCAGGGCCTCGTTATCAGCGAATTTCCTCCAGGGACACACCCGGCTCCTTTGAATTTTCCCCGGCGCAATCGAATTATCAGCGGACTTTCGCTGGGGACGGTCGTTGTAGAAGCCGGTGTAAAAAGTGGGGCGCTTATCACCGCTGAATTTGCCCTGGAACAGGGTAGAGAGGTGTTTGCCATTCCGGGATCAATTGAAAGCCCATACAGTCAGGGCTGTCATAAGCTGCTAAAGGAAGGAGCAAGGCTGGTTGAAACAGTGGAAGACATCCTGGAAGAAATATCTTTGGCACAAAAAGTTTATGTTCAGGAACCGGCCCAGGTACAATTAACCCTTGACGCGGAAGAATTTGCATTGCTGGACGTGATCCAGTATGAACCGGTAGCCCTGGAAAAAATTGCTGGTATGCTGGATATACCCCTTTCAAAAATAAATGCCTTGCTTCTTGAGATGGAACTTAAAGGCATAGTAAAACAGCTTCCTGGAAAATACTATGTACGGAATACACACGGAGGTGTTTAGATGAAGCTGGTCATTGTTGAATCTCCAGCAAAAGCAAAAACAATCGGCCGGTTGCTCGGTAGAGGTTACCAGGTTAAAGCGTCTATGGGGCACCTGGTCGATCTACCCAAGAGTCAACTTGGCATCGACCTGGAGAATAACTTTCGACCCCGGTATATTACAATTCGCGGGAAAGGGAAAATACTTCAAGAACTTAAAGAAGCCGGAAAAAAAGCTGAAAAAGTATACCTGGCGACAGACCCTGACCGGGAAGGAGAAGCCATAAGCTGGCACTTGAGTGAGACCCTGGGGCTTATGAAAAACAAGCCGTGCCGGGTTGTTTTTAACGAAATAACAAAAGATGCCGTTAAAAAGGCCTTTTCCAAACCGCGGCTTTTAGACCCTCACCGGTTTGAGGCGCAGCAGGCCAGGCGCATCCTTGACAGGATTGTTGGTTATTCAATAAGCCCGCTCCTATGGAAAAAGGTTCGCAAAGGATTAAGTGCCGGGCGGGTTCAATCTGTCGCCTTAAAACTTATATGTGACCGGGAAAAAGAAATACTTGCATTCGAACCAGAGGAATACTGGAACATAGAAGCAAACCTCCGGGAGCTAAACAACGGTCAAACCTTTTCAGCGAAATTTTACGGGAAACAGGGGAAAAAAATCACCCTTTCTACAGAAAGCGACGTAAATCAGGTATTAACCGGCCTGGATCAAGCAGAGTACCGGGTTACGAAGGTTCGCATAAGCGATAGAAAACGCCATTCCGCACCTCCATTTACCACCAGTACCTTGCAGCAGGAAGCTTCTCGAAAACTTGGTTTTTCAACGAAAAAAACCATGATCGTGGCTCAGCAGCTTTATGAAGGAATAGAGGTGGGCAAAAAAGGGGAATCCGTAGGGCTTATCACGTATATGCGAACTGATGCAACCAGGATATCACCCCAGGCTGAGGATGAGGCCAGGCAGTTCATACACGAAAAGTACGGCAAAGACTATGTTCCGGAAAAGCCAAGGCGGTTTGGGACTCAAAAAAGGGCCCAGGACGCTCACGAGGCCATTCGCCCGACTTCCGTTACCCGCCACCCCGATAAGGTTAAACCCTATTTGACCCGCGATCAGTACAGGGTTTACAAGCTGATCTGGGATCGTTTTTTGGCCAGTCAAATGGCATCTGCCGTACTTGAACAGATAAGAGCAGACATATCAGCAAATGATTATATTTTTAAAGCCAGTGGTTCAAAAATTAAATTCCCGGGGTTCATGATTCTTTATATCGAAGGTGTAGACGAAGAAAAGGAAAGTGAACACGAACTGCCTCTGCTTCAAGAAGGGCATCCACTTGACCTGTTATCATTAAATCCCAGCCAGCATTTTACCCAACCGCCTCAGCGTTATACCGAGGCAACCCTGGTCAAAACCATGGAGAGCCAGGGGATTGGCCGTCCCAGCACGTACTCGCCAACCATTGAAACCATTTTGGGCAGGGGATACGTCATAAAGGACAACAAATCATTAACTCCAACAGAGCTGGGTTTTATTGTATCTGATCAGTTGAATGATTTTTTTCCGGAAATACTTGACGTTGACTTTACAGCCCAATTAGAAGATAAACTGGATAAAGTGGAGTCAGGAGAAGTGTCGTGGCTTAACGTGTTAAACGAGTTTTACGGCCCCTTTAACACACGGTTAAAAAAAGCTGAGGAAGAAATGGAAAAAGTTGTAATCCAGGAGGAGGAAACCGATGAAATATGCCCGCAATGCGGGAAAAACTTGGTTAAGAAGCACGGGCGTTACGGACCGTTTTTAGCGTGCCCGGGTTTTCCTGACTGCCGGTATACCATGCAACCCAAGGTAGAAACGGGCTTAAACTGTCCTGACTGTGATGGAAATGAAGGCAAGATCATCCAAAGAAGAAGCAAAAAAGGGCGAAATTTTTTCGGCTGCAGCAACTACCCTGCATGTAAGTTTGTCCTGTGGGATAAACCTGTGAAAACCCCTTGTCCCCAGTGCGGTTACGTGATGGTGGAAAAAAATAAAAAAGGAACCGGAACGACATTGCATTGTGCAAAGAAAAATTGCGATTATCAAGAAACCAAGACATTGGAAAAAAGTACAGCCAATCAATAATAAGGTATGCAATATCCTGTATAGGGGGGGACGACTATTTCTGATAAAGTGATTGTTCTGGGAGCCGGCCTTGCAGGTTCCGAGGCTGCCTGGCAAATTGCCCAAAAGGGTATTTCGGTTGAGCTTTATGAGATGCGACCGCAAAAAACCACCCCTGCCCACCAAACGGGTTGTTTTGCAGAACTTGTTTGCAGTAATTCACTTCGAGCCGTCTCGTTGTTGAATGCTGTGGGCCTCCTAAAAGAAGAAATGGGCCGTCTTGATTCGTTGATCATTCAGGCAGCCAGTGAGTCCCGGCTGCCTGCCGGTGGTGCACTGGCCGTGGATCGGGAAGAATTTGCTCGACGAATCACCGGTATGCTTCAAGACCATGACGCCATTACTGTGATTCAGGAAGAACGCACAACGATACCGGACTACAGGCCGGTAGTTGTCGCTACCGGTCCCCTGACTTCTCCTTCACTGGCGTCTTACCTGGAGCGCTTAACGGGCCAGGGAAAGCTTTATTTCTATGACGCTGTTGCCCCCATCGTTACCTATGAATCAGTTGATTTAGAGAAAGCCTTTTTTGCTTCTCGCTACGGAAAAGGTGGCGATGATTATATAAACTGCCCCATGAACGAGACAGAATATGAGATATTCTGGCAGGAACTGTGTAAAGCGGCAATTGTCCAACCGAAAGAATTTGAAAAAGAGCTGTTTTTTGAGGGGTGCATGCCTGTAGAAGTTCTGGCTTCCAGGGGAAAAGATACACTGCGTTACGGTCCCTTAAAACCCGTGGGCATTGTCGGTCCCGATCCTCAAGAAAAGTATCATGCCGTTGTTCAATTAAGAAAAGATAACAAGGAAGGCACGCTTTATAATATGGTTGGCTTTCAAACTCGATTGAAATGGGCTGAACAGAAAAGGGTGTTTCGATTAATTCCCGGCTTGGAAAAAGCGGAGTTTGTTCGTTACGGTGTCATGCACCGGAATACCTTTATCAACTCTCCCCTTTTATTAGACGCTACCCTTGAAATGAAAGAACGTCCGGGTCTTTTTTTTGCCGGTCAAATGACGGGGGTAGAAGGGTATGTTGAGTCCGCGGCAACGGGTATTATTGCGGGAATTAATGCAGTATGCTATTTAAAAGGAAAAGAAAGGCTCGTTTTTCCGCCCGAGACAGCAATCGGTGCGCTTACTCATTACATTACCACTGCAAATCCTTGCAGCTTCCAACCCATGAACGTAAACTTTGGTATAATGGCTCCTTTAAAAGAGAATGTGCCCAAAAAAAAGCGTAAAGAACAGATGGTTGAACGTAGCCTGGAAACTTTGTCGAGATTTCGAAAAAATTTCCAGGACTTGCTTGCACAAAAATGACGGTTATGCTAATATTGAAAAAGGTAAAAAATTTATGGATAATTTTCTTGAGAATTTTAAGCAGTTCCTGAAAATAGAAAAAAGTTTATCAGCATTGACGATTCAGCACTACGAAAGAGACATCGTTCAGTTTTTACGTTTTGTCAGTGATAGTTCATTAGAGGTTAGCGAGCTGAGTTACTATCACTTAAGACAGTATCTCGGCAAATTAAAAGAATACAGTTACGCACGAGCCACCATTGCCAGGAAACTTTCCGCCGTTCGAGTTTTTTTGCGCTACCTAAAAAGAGAAAACATACTGCAGAATAATACCTGGGAAATTGTTTCAACACCGAAAAAAGAAAAGAAGCTTCCCAAGTTTCTATATGTTGATGAAGTACTGGATTTACTTGAATCTCCCTCAAAAGGGACACCTTTAGGGTATCGCGATAAAGCCATTCTTGAGCTTTTTTATGCCACAGGGATAAGAGTCCGGGAGATGGCCGATTTATGCGTCCGCTCTGTTCTCTGGGAAGAAAACTGCATCAGGGTAAAAGGAAAGGGTTCCAAGGAACGGGTTGTGCCCGTTGGGCGTTATGCTCTTCAAGCGCTGGCCGGTTACCTGGAAAAAGGAAGGCCCGTTCTTTTGAAGAAGGCGGCAGAGCAGCCGGTTGAGTTGTTTTTGAATAAGTTTGGGGGCAGGTTATCTGATCGAAGTATCAGAAGGCTGGTAAAAAAATATGGTTTGAACGTATCCGTCAGCTACCACATTAGTCCGCATATGTTGAGGCACAGCTTTGCCAGCCACTTACTCAATGCCGGCGCTGATATGAGAACGGTGCAAGAACTGCTGGGTCATGTCAGTATCTCCACCACTCAGATATATACCCATATAACCCGGGAAGAATTAAAGCGGACTTATTTAAAAGCCCATCCCAGGGCATAATATAAATTGAATTATCGAAAGCTTTTCTATATTTTGGAAATTAATAAGGGAGACGTGCACGTTTGTTTAAGTCTACGACTATTATTGCCGTGAAAAAGAACGGCAAAGTAGCCATCGCCGGCGATGGCCAGGTTACTTTATCCGGCAACTATATTATGAAGCATAACGCCAGCAAAGTAAGGCGTTTGTTTGAAGATAAAGTCATTGTAGGTTTTGCAGGCTCCGTTGCCGACGCGTTTACATTGTTTGATAAGTTTGAGAACCAGCTTGATAGTTTTCGGGGCAACCTTCGTCGTGCAGCTGTAGAACTTGCCAAAGAGTGGCGGACAGACCGTTACCTGAGAAGATTAGAAGCTCTACTGATTGCTGCGTCGATAGACAGCATCCTGGTTATTTCCGGGACCGGCGAAGTGATCGAGCCTGATGATGGCATTGCTGCCATTGGATCGGGAGGCCCGCTGGCCCTTGCCGCGGCAAGAGCACTGGTCAGGAAGACGGACCTGTCTGCTGCAGATATTGCTACCAATGCACTGCTGGTTGCTTCAGAAATATGTGTTTACACAAACAATGAAATTATTGTGGAAGAGATTTAATCATTCAGTGTTAGCATACACTGGAACACTAATTACACCGATTAACTTAACAGGGTTGGCCCAAGGGGGTATCAGTTTCTTTCAATGTCAGTCAATGAGGTTGAATTAACACCAAAAGAAATTGTAGCAGAACTGGATAAATATGTAATAGGCCAATTTGAAGCGAAAAAAAGCGTTGCCATTGCACTTCGCAATCGGTATCGAAGAAAACAACTAAAGTCTCATTTAAAAGATGAGATTATCCCAAAAAATATTATTTTGATTGGGCCCACGGGCGTCGGGAAAACAGAAATCGCCCGGCGGTTAGCTCGACTGGTCGGTGCGCCCTTTGTAAAGGTTGAAGCGACAAAATTTACTGAAGTCGGTTATGTTGGACGAGATGTAGATTCCATCATCAGGGATCTGGTGGAAGTAGCTGTTCGGATTGTTAAAACAGAAAAAATGAAAGATTTAGAGCCAAAGGCAAATGAAATGGCTGAAGAACGACTGTTAGACTTGATTATACCGCTGCCGGGCAGCACGAAATCAACAAATAATCCTTTGGATTTTCTTTTTCAGACCTCAAGAGGCCTGGGAACGCCCGGCAGTGCTGATCGTGAAACCAGTGAAGAGCAGCTTAGAAAGGTTAAAGAAGAACGGGAAATCATGAAGCATAAACTGCTTCGCGGTGAACTGGAGGATACGCTGGTAGAAGTCGAAGTGGAAGATCGCGCTCCTGCGGTCATGGAAATGTTCTCAGGGATGGGCATGGAAGAAATGGGCATGAATATCCAGGATCTTTTTGGCAACATGATGCCGAAAAAGAAAAAAAGAAAAAGACTCCCTGTTAAGCAAGCCCGAAGGATTTTGCAGCAAGAGGAAGCAGAAAAGCGAGTGGACATGGATGAAATCATTAATGAAGCGGTAAGCAGGGCTGAGCAATCAGGAATTGTATTTTTAGATGAAATTGATAAAGTTGCCGGGAAAAATGGCGGGCATTCGGGCCCCGATGTTTCCAGGGAAGGTGTTCAAAGGGATATTTTACCCATTGTAGAAGGGTCAACGGTGCTAACCAAGTACGGTCCTGTACGGACAGATTACATGCTATTTATCGCGGCGGGGGCTTTTCATTTTACCAAGCCGTCGGATTTGATACCTGAACTGCAGGGCCGTTTTCCCATTCGAGTTGAACTACTGAGCCTTGAAAAAGAAGATTTTATAAAAATTCTTTTAGAGCCACAGAATGCTTTAACAAAACAATATACTGCTCTATTAACCACGGAGGGGGTGACTGTGGAGTTTTCAGAAGATGGAATTGAAGAAATAGCAGATGTTGCCTGCATATTAAACAGCGAAATGGAAAACATTGGAGCACGCCGATTACACACCATCATGGAAAAACTGTTTGAAGACATATCCTATGAGGCACCAGAGCTAAAGGGCCAAAAATTTATGGTTAACAGAGCGTATGTGAAGAATAAATTAAAAAATATCGTTAAAAATAAGGATTTAAGTAAGTATATTTTGTAAAAAAAATTCAATAATAAATTTTCGTAAAAATTAGATTGAAGTTAACGTTTTTAAATTCTGAAAGAGGTGATTAAAAATGATTTCTTCTCCTTTATTAGAGAAAACCAGGAGAATTAACAAGATTTTACAGAAAACCGGAGGACAGCGCGTTGATTTCGCCGAAGTGGCAGAGGTTTTAAAGAATGTCATACACGCCAATGTATACATTGCTTTAAAAGACGGTCAAATCTTGGGTTATGCCCTGGTCGATGAATTCGAATGTGAAATTATGGTTAGCAACGTGCTAAAAGGGGATCTTTTCCCTGATCGCTACAACGAATTCCTCCTCCGGGATGACGAAACGCGGGTGAATTTGCCTCAAAAAACAAACGATTGTGTTTTTGTTGACAATGAAAACTGCTTATTTACAAATAAAATCTCCACCGTTGTTCCAATTATGGGCGGCGGTAAAAGGTTGGGCACGCTGCTTCTCGCCCGGTTTGCTGAGTCTTTCCATGCTGAAGATCTGATCCTGGCCGAAACCGGTGCAACAGTGGTTGGAATGGAAATCCTGCGTTCCAAGGCCGAAAAGATTGAAGAAGAAGCAAGAAATAAGGCGGTTGTTCAGTTGGCTATCGGTACCCTTTCATACTCCGAATTGGAAGCGGTAGAACATATTTTTGAAGAGCTCGATGGAGACGAAGGGTTACTGGTTGCCAGTAAAATCGCTGATCAACTGGGTATAACCCGCTCTGTCATCGTTAACGCTCTAAGAAAATTTGAAAGCGCCGGGGTTATCGAGTCTCGTTCGCTGGGAATGAAAGGGACCTATATTAAAGTTCTTAACCCCTATCTTTTGGAACAACTGGCCAAAAAAAAGAAGACATTTCACAAATAACGTGCACGACGTAAACTAAGCTTGAGAGGCAGGGAACACCTGATCAATGGTTGTTCCCTATTTTCTTTAAAAGTTACGGCAATAACCAGGATACCTGAGGTCCTGAGGTCCGGGAATATTGCTATTTGCCAGGTTCTGTGTTATACTACGTAATGGCTTTAAAACGCACGTTGCTGTAGCCTTAAAAGGGTGCCTGGCCCAAAGTCAGGTTTTTTAAGGCGATGATGCAGCGGAGGAAAAACCAAACCAGGAGGCTGATGAAATGCCGGTAGTAACGATGAAGCAGCTGTTGGAGGCGGGGGTTCATTTTGGACATCAAACCAGGCGCTGGAACCCCAAGATGAAAGAGTTTATTTTTACTGAACGTAACGGGATCTATATTATTGACTTGCAGAAAACGGTCCGCTTGATGGATGTTGCGTACAACTTTGTGAAAAATTTGGCTCTTAATGGCGAAAAAGTGTTGTTTGTAGGGACCAAGAAGCAGGCACAAGAGTCAATTGCTGATGAAGCATCCAGGTGTGAAATGCCTTACGTTAATCAGCGTTGGCTTGGAGGCATGCTAACCAACTTCTCGACCATAAAAAAACGTATCGATAGACTCTTTGAACTTGAAAAGATGGAAGAAGATGGTCATTTTGAAGTTTTGCCCAAAAAGGAAGTCATTAAACTAAAACATGAAAAAGATAAATTGAATAAATTTTTGGGCGGTATTCGAACCATGAAAGAACTGCCTTCGGCTGTTTTCGTTGTCGATCCGAGAAAAG
>SKMY01000134.1 GCA_007120815.1 Syntrophomonadaceae bacterium
TGGAAGGCTCTTTAAATAATTTGAATAGGCTCTTTCGCCTTGGTGTTCGTGGGATAGGGCTTACCTGGAACTATAAAAATCACCTTGCCGAAGGCCTTTGGGAGCAAACTGGAAAGGGGCTTACCCCTTTTGGTAAAGAGGTTATTATCGAAATGAATCGTAAAGGCATGCTTGTTGATTTATCCCATATCGGGGAAAAGGGGTTTTTCGATGCGTTAAAATTATCCAGGTATCCAGTCATTGTCTCTCACGCAAATGCAAAAGCAGTTTGTGATCACCCCCGAAACCTTTCAGATATGCAGCTTAAAGAACTGAAAGAAAACGGTGGGGTTGTTGGCTTAACATTTTTCCCTGAATTTGTTCATGAAACCAACCCTTCCTTTGAAGCCCTGATTGATCACTTTGAGCACGTATCCGATGTGGTGGGAGTGGATTATGTTGGAATAGGATCTGATTATGACGGGATTCCCCAGGTTGTTGAGGGTTTAGATGATACATCTTTTTTACCCAATCTGACTTGCGGATTGCTATCCAGGGGCTTTACTGAAGAAGACGTTTTAAAAATATTATATGAGAATTTTGAACGTGTTTTAAAAGGGGTTCTCCCTGAATGCTAAAAAAATATTTACTATAAATAAGAACTAGAATAGGAATTATTTTATGAGCAGAGTAGATTTACATGTGCATACAAGCGTCTCAGATGGTTTGTTAACCCCTGAGCAAATAGTCAAGGAAGCAGACGAGTTAGGGGTCTCAGCAATCGGCATAACTGATCACGACACGATGCAGGGGTTGCCTTATGCAGAAAATGCAGGCAGGACATACGGGGTTGAGATAGTCCCCGGTGTAGAACTGAGCTCGGACTACCAGGGAAAAGAAATCCATTTTCTTGGCTACTATTGTGACCCCAGCGATCCAGCTTTAAGGAAAAATTTAAAGAAAATAAGGCTCGATCGGTTTGAACGAATGATTAAAATGATTGAAAAGTTAAAAAAGCTGGGAATATCCATCGAGCTTTCCGATGTTCTCAATATTGTAAAAGGGGATTTGCTGGGAAGGCCCCACCTGGCTATGGCTCTTTGTGAGAAAGGATACTGCCAAACGCCGGTAGATGCGTTTAAGCAATACATTGGAGCAAAGGGGACCGCCTATGTTGAGCGGCTCAAATTTTCTCCATATGATGCTATTTATTTAATAAGAAATGCTAAAGGCATCCCGGTACTGGCTCATCCCGGTCTTTATGGGGAAGACGCCATAATCCCTTCACTGGTCAATGCAGGGCTTTTGGGTATCGAAGTGTTTCATCCTGATCACCAGCTGTTTGCCAACCTGAGGTATATGAAAGTAGCCAAAAAATATAACCTTCTAATAACCGGCGGTTCAGATTTTCACGGTCCAAATCTCGGTTCATCTCCCCACCTTGGACATGTATCAATAAACTATTTATATTTGGAAAAATTAAAAAGAGTGAGTATTGCAATTAGAAAAGGAATTAAAAGATTTTAAGAGGAAAAAAGGATTTTTGAATGAAGTAAAGAATAATTTAGTTAGATTAGATAAGTGCTTGCGATTTCAGCAGTCACTCTATTTAGGCACACCATTTTGAATGGTTTTTTTATATCGCTGGAATAAGGTAAGGGTGAAATAATGGCAAACGTTAAAAAAAATCTGGAAGGGAAACCTGTTGCAGTTAATGAAGCATGGTGTAAGGGTTGCGAGATCTGCGTAGAGTACTGTCCCAAGAAGGTATTTGACATGAAGGATGGTAAAGCGATCGTTTCCAGGCCTGAAAATTGCGTGCTTTGTGGATTGTGCCAGTTGCGCTGTCCAGATTTCGCCATAGAGTTGGAGGAAAGAGAAGATGAGTAACCGAAGACAATTAATGCAAGGCAATGAAGCCTGTGCGGAAGGCGCCATTAAAGCAGGCCTTGAGTTTTTTGCCGGTTACCCGATCACGCCGTCAACTGAGATTGCGGAACTGCTGGCAAAAAAACTGCCTGAAATAGGCGGCAAATTTATTCAAATGGAAGATGAAATTGCATCTATGGCTGCGGTAATCGGCGCATCTTTGACCGGAGCAAAATCATTAACCGCGACCAGCGGCCCCGGGTTTAGCTTAAAACAAGAAAACCTGGGCTTTGCCATAATGACTGAAGTTCCCTGCGTTGTCGTCAATGTACAGCGCCTGGGTCCCAGCACCGGAGGACCGACACTTACCGCCCAGGGAGATGTGCTCCAGGCAAGATGGGGAACACATGGAGAGCATGCGATTATTGTACTTTGTCCTGCATCTGTTGAAGAAACCTATTACCTTACTATTATGGCTTTTAATTATTCTGAACGATTCCGAACCCCTGTCATACTGCTTCTGGATGAAACCATAGGCCACTTAAGGGAAAGTGTCCAGTTAAGTAAATATGATAAAATAAGAATAATCAACAGGCCCAGTCCCTGGGAAACTCCAGACAAGTATCTTCCCTATGCTGCTGAAGCGGATGAACCCCCACCGATGGCCGTTTTTGGTGAAGGGTACCGCTATCATGTAACCGGGCTAGTCCACGATGAAAGTGGCTTCCCGACCGGAAACCATGGGGTAATTGACAAACTGCTCAGAAGGCTAAATAATAAAATAATGGCACATCAGGACGAAATCACACTATTTAATGAACTCATGACCGAAGATGCAGAGCATCTGCTGATTGCTTTTGGTGCCTCTGCACGCTCTGCTGCCAGTGCTGTAAAAATTGCCAGAAAGGAAGGTATAAAAGCCGGACTGCTTCAAATACAAACACTCTGGCCATTTCCCGAAAAGTTAATACGACAGAAAACCCTGGGGAAACGCTCGGTCCTGGTGCCAGAAATGAATTTAGGCCAATATGCTCGAGAAATAAAAAAGGTGGTCAGTGATAAAACAATGGTCGTGACGTTATCGCAGATAGACGGGCGCTTGTTCCATCCGAATAAAATCGTTGCTTATTTTAGAGGTGAAGAAAAGCATGCCGAAGTCCTTTAATGTCAACAAGTATTTACGCATGGATAAAATGCCTCATATTTGGTGTCCCGGTTGTGGAAACGGCATGGTCATGAGTGCGTTTTTAAGGGCGGTTGACTCACTTCAGTTGGATCCAAACAAGGTTGTTGTCGTAAGCGGTATTGGTTGTTCATCCCGGATAAGCGGCTATATAGATTTTAATACCCTACACACCACTCATGGTCGACCGCTGGCTTTTGCAACGGGCATTAAGCTGGCCAACCCTACCCTGGAAGTAGTCGTCATTACAGGTGATGGGGATGCGACCGCTATTGGGGGGAATCATTTTTTACATTCCTGCAGGCGAAATATTAATATCACTCTCATTGTAATAAATAATAATATTTACGGCATGACTGGTGGCCAGTATTCTCCGTTAACCCTAAAAGGCGATCGTGCCACAACGGCACCGTTTGGTAATGTTGAACCTGAGCTGGATATGTGTAAAGTGGCTGAAGCGGCAGGGGCAACCTATGTAGCCCGAAGTGTAACGTATCAACCCGTGTTAATGGAAGATTTAATTCTTAAAGCCATTGAAAATAAAGGGTTTTCCCTGGTTGAAGCTCTATCCCAATGTCCAATTTATTACGGGCGCCTAAACAAAAAAGGAAATGCAGTGAATATGTTAAAGTGGCAAAAAGAAAACACAGTGACCATGAAAGCCGCTTCTCGAATGGCCCCCAGTGCCCTGAAAGGAAA
>SKMY01000222.1 GCA_007120815.1 Syntrophomonadaceae bacterium
AGGTCATGATAGTCTGTATCAACAGGACAGGGAGGGTTATTTAATGAAAAGGTATTCTGTTGTTGCAGTTGTGTTGTTGGTGCTGGTTATGTGCATGTTTTTTAGTTCCGTGGCTACGGCCCAATCCCCTGAGATCGCTGTGTTTGTAGGTGATGAGTGGTTGGAGTTGGATGTTCCCCCCGTTATTCAAGAGGGGCGTACCCTGGTTCCCATGCGAGCAATCCTGGAAGCCTTGGGAGCTTTTGTGCACTGGGAGGCAGGTGAGCAGAAAGTAACCGCAAGTAAAGAGGGGCTTAAGCTGGAAATGTGGGTGGGCAAGCCGCAAGCCATGGTAAATGGAGTAGAGGCCATGATGGACGTGCCGCCCAGAATTATTGATGGAAGAACATTGATCCCCTTGCGGTTTGTCAGCGAAAATCTGGGTGAACAGGTCACATGGGCTCCGGACCTGTACGCCGTGGGGATCAACGTTGACCCGGCGGATATCATGCCTGAGCAGCCCTTCCGCGAACCGTCCATTGCCGGGGTGCGCCTGGGTATGACCAGGGCCGAGGTGGAGGCCATCCTGGGTCCGCCTTCCGAGGTAAACAGGTATTATGATGATTTCTTTTTCGAAGGCTACGTGCTTGAAATGTTCTATCCCTTTGGCCAGTTCAGTTTCTTTGAAAGCGAGGGAAGGAATTACCTGTACACAGGAGAGCTTTCCGGTTCAGACAGGGCCGGCGGCCCTCGAAATGTACGGGTGGGGGATGCGGTAGAAGATGTGTTGAGGAAATTCCCCGACCATGATAAACGAGAAGAAGCCGATTACCGCGTGCTTTATGGAACATACCAGCACTTACAGCCATTTGGTGTCGTTCATTTCGATAACAATAAAAACCCGGAAACGATTATGTTCAGTACAGAAGACTATTACGGGTTTACGGTAAAAATTGAAAACGGGCGCGTTGAATCATTGTGGGTTTTGATGCAAATAAATTAATGCTCGCCACTCGTGCGAACCTGAGCCGATACCCGGTTTTCTATACTAAAACAAATGTTCGAAATTTCCTTGACCCGGAGCATGTGTTCGTGTTACAATAAATCGAACACATGTTTTGGGAGGGATGAACGTGTACAGGAAGGTGAGGAAAAAAAGAGGGTCGGGAGAAAAGAGGATAAAGGGAAGTGGCCAGGTAAAATCTTTGGGTTTCATGCTGGTGCTGGTTCTTGTGTTCACGCTTGGTGTAGCGCTTTATGTTAACCGTGAAGCAGGAAGCACCCCTCAGGGCACCCGTTATTTTGACGAAGTGACGGTACACCCCGGTGATACCCTGTGGGACTTAGCCGGCCCGTATCGTCCTCAAGGTATGGATATCCGCTCTTTTGTAGCCCTTGTTGCTGAAATCAACGGCGTTGAAGATGGGATTATCCACCCCGGACAACGAATTGTATTGCCGAGGAAATAGTTTCTCGTGTTGGTACTGGTTTTTGGAAGACGATGGTACCGTCCCCTGTGGCAATTGCTGGTAAACAAGATCGCGACTCTTGCGCTGTAGGTTAATTACATTTTATAGTTGACCTTCCTGTGAAAAGTCTTTAAAATAAAATCAGGAAAGCGGTTATCTTTAACCACCAAACAATGGTTCTAACCATAGATTGGTGGTTTTGATTTTGGAAAAAAAACCCATCATTGGGCGTAAAGCAACCGGCGCCGGACGACTGCACCAAAACCCGGTTTTCCATACTAAAGGAGTATGACTTATGAAACGTTTCCATATTGGAGGACGAATATTAAAATCGACCCTGGCTGTGACCCTGGCCATTTTCTTTGCCCAGCAGGTTGGCCTGGGAGACCGGGTGTCCCTGGCCGCCCTGGTTGCGCTGCTAACTGTACAGAAAACCTTTTATCATTCCCTGAAGCAGAGTTTAGCTACGCTGGGTAGTGTTCTAATAGGCGGTTTGCTGGGAACGGCTTTGGGCTTTACTTTTGGTGTAACACCCTTTGCTTACGGAGTTGCAGTGTTAATCGGCATTCTTTTATGCACGAAACTGCGCTGGTACGACCAGACCATTCTTACGACCCTTACTGCCATTGGAACCATCTTTAGCGGTGCGGCAAGCCTGGGAGTGCACTCTTTGCTGCAAATTACCACGGCCTTAATGGGCGGTGTCTTTGCCCTGGTAATCAACTACGTGTTTAATCCCAACTACAGGGAGGAACTGGTCAGAAGGATTTTACAGATCGAAGAAGATTTAAGCCGACTGGTTGATTTTATTATCAAGGAATTGCAGGATTTGGGGTGCAGTGATGAAGAATTTAAAAAGCAGGTATCCTGTTTGAAAAAGAAAATAGAAGAGGGCTTTGAAATTGCCGGCCTTATCCGCGGAGAACCCCGGTTTATTTCCAGGAAAGCGCCCTCGGACCATTACTACCAGGCCCTGCAGATTTTCAATATACAGCTTTACCGGCTGGAAGAAATGCACATGCTGGCCCAAACCATGCCTGTCGAAATGCCCCAGGCATCCCGCCTGGTCCGACTGCTCCGAATCGTTCAGAAAATACAGTACAGGAAGTTGCGGGGCAAAAAAACACGGTATGCCCGGGTAGAATATGCCATGGATAACCTGGAGAAGATGTTTACCGTTTTGGAAATGCCTTGCAGCAGGGAAGAATTTGTCAGCCGGGCTTCACTCTTTCACATGCTGGAAGAACTCAAACGCTACTACCGGCGAACCCTGGGACTGCCTGATATTCTTAACCGTTAAATTAAAGGATGTGGACAAATGCCGAGAAGAGATGATATTGAAAAAATACTGATTATTGGTTCAGGGCCTATCGTTATCGGCCAGGCCTGTGAGTTTGATTATTCCGGTTCCCAGGCCTGCAAGGCGTTAAAAGAAGAGGGCTACAAGATTGTATTGATAAATTCCAATCCAGCCACCATTATGACAGACCCGGTTATGGCCGATGCGACGTACATTGAGCCCCTGACCATTGACTTTGTAAAAAAAGTCATTGAGCGAGAAAAGCCCGATGCCGTTATACCGGGGCTGGGGGGGCAAACAGGGCTTAACCTGGTTGTGTTTCTGGACCGGGAGGGTTTCCTGGAGAAGCACGGGGTTGAGGTGCTGGGAACCGATCCGGCGTCCATTGCCCGGGCAGAAGACCGCGGCCTCTTCAGGCAGGCTATGCAAGAAATCGGTGTCTACGTGCCTGCCAGCGACATCGCCTGCTCCGTAGAAGAAGCGGAAAGGATTGCCGGGGAAATTGGCTTCCCCCTGATACTACGTCCGGCTTATACCCTGGGGGGCGCTGGCGGTGGTGTTGCCTATAACATTGAAGAGCTGCTGGAAGCTGCAGCCACGGCTATTGCGATCAGCCCGGTGGGGCAGGTCCTGGTGGAGCAATCGGTCCTGGGCTGGAAAGAGATCGAGTTTGAAGTGGTCAGGGACACTAAAGACAGCGTCATTATCGTGGCTTCCATGGAAAACGTGGACCCGGCGGGAGTGCACACGGGAGACAGCATCGTGGTAGCCCCGGCCCTGACCCTGTCCAGCGATGAATACACGAAATTAAAAGATCTTTGTAAAAAGGTAATCCGCAAGGTGGGTGTAAAAGCCGGAGGGGCAAACATCCAGTTTGCCGTGCACCCTGAAACAGGCCAGGTGTGTATCATTGAGGTAAACCCCCGCCTTTCCCGAAGCTCGGCCTTGGCTTCAAAAGCCACAGGGTACCCCATTGCCTGGGTATCGGCCAAACTGGCTGTTGGTTACTGGCTGGAAGAGATCACCAATCCCATTACAGGGACTACTTCCTGCTTTTTTGAACCCGCCCTGGATTACTGTATATTAAAAATTCCCCGCTTTAACTTTGAAAAATTCCCCCATGCTGATACAACGTTAACGACATCCATGAAAGCAGTGGGCGAAGTCATGGCCATCGGATCCAACTTCAATGAAGCCCTTCAAAAAGGCCTTCGCTCAATGGAAACCGGAAGGGCCGGACTTGGTGCCGATGGTAAAGACCCCGATCTGCGCAAGTTGACCCGGCAGGACATTTCTAGAAAACTGGGCGTTCCCAATGAAGATCGGATATTTTTTATTCGGCACGCGTTTCATAAAGGTTTTTCCCTGGAGCAGGTTTACGACCTGACCAAGATTGACCGCTGGTTTTTGAACAATATCCACCAGATTGTTGACCTGGAAAAAACTCTGTCGACCTACCACCACCCCGTTAAAAGCGATGCCCTGAAGCATATTCCGGCGACGCTCATGCAGCAGGCCAAGGAAACGGGCTTTTCCGATATCCAGTTGGCCCACCTGTTAAACTGTGAAGAACGCTCCATTTATGAATGGCGCACCAGCCGGGGTATATCCGCCGTATACAAAGAGGTCGATACCTGTGCCGGAGAAATCGCTGCCCGGCGCCCCTACTTTTACTCTACCTACAGGGGACAGGATGAAAATCGGGCCACAGATAATAAAAAAGTAATCGTACTGGGTGGAGGGCCTAACCGTATCGGACAGGGGATCGAGTTTGATTACTGCTGTGTTCATGCGTCCTATGCCTTGCAGGAGGCGGGTTGCGAAAGCATCATGGTAAACAGCAACCCTGAAACGGTCAGCACCGATTACGATACCTCTACCCGGCTTTATTTTGAGCCTTTGACCCGGGAAGATGTCCTGAGCATTATTGAGAAGGAAAAACCCCAGGGCGTGATTATCCAGTTTGGCGGGCAAACGCCCCTGAACCTGGCCCTTGCCCTGGAAGAAAGCGGTGTGCCTGTTATTGGAACCAGCCCCGACAGCATTGACCGGGCCGAAGACCGGAAGCGGTTTGATGCCCTGCTCCAAAAACTCAACCTGATAAGACCGGAAAGTACCACGGCCATGTCCGCCGAAGAGGTTCGGGGGGCTGCAGGAAATCTGGGCTACCCGGTCATGGTGCGTCCCTCTTATGTGTTGGGCGGTAGAGCCATGCAGATTTGTTACACCGAGACCGAGCTCCAGGATTACATGAACAGGGCCGATGCCAGCTATGAACACCCGGTGCTGGTTGAAAAGCTGCTGGAGGATGCCATTGAAGTTGATGTCGATGCCGTTTCCGACGGAGAGACGGTGCTGATCGGCGGAATCATGGAGCACATCGAAGAAGCAGGGATTCACTCCGGTGACAGCGCCTGTGTGCTGCCAGTATACAGCCTGATGGATGACATCGTGGAAAAAATCAAGGACTATACCCGCGCCCTGGCCCTGGAGTTAAATGTTAAAGGCTTGATGAATGTTCAGTACGCTGTAAGAAATGATATTGTGTACGTTTTGGAAGTAAACCCCAGGGCTTCCCGAACGGTACCTTTTGTCAGCAAGGCTGTCAATGTTCCCCTGGTGAAGATAGCCACCAGGGTTATGCTGGGTGAAAGCTTAAAAGAGCTGGGTTATAACGATGAAATTAAAATGCCTCATGTGGCTGTGAAGGAAGCGGTTTTCCCCTTTAACCGCTTTGCGGGAGTCGATGCCGTATTGGGGCCCGAAATGAAGTCGACCGGAGAGGTCATGGGAATCGATTACGGGTTTGGGATGGCCTATGCTAAATCGCAACTGGCCGCCGGACAGGTGCTGCCCTCTTCGGGAACGGTCTTTTTAAGTGTGCGCAACCAGGATAAAAGGTCCGTTGTTCTGATGGCGAAGCGGTTAATCGATCTGGGTTTTACCATCGTGTCAACCCACGGCACCACACGTATTCTTCGACAAAACGATATCGAAGCAGGAGAAATACCCAAACTGCATGAGGGACGACCCCATGTGATTGATTTGATGAAAAATGGGGACATCCAGTTGATGATCATAACGGCCAGCGGGGGAATGGCCAGCAAGGACCAGCGTTTTATCCGCAGCTACGCTGTGACCAACGGCATCCCCCTGATTACGACTCTTTCAGGAGCCCAGGCCAGTATCAGCGCCATTGAGGCCCTGGGCAAAAAAGAGTTCCAGGTTAAAACCCTGCAGGAATACTCACTCCGGGTTTGATAGGGTTTTTATTCGTTTGTTTAACAAGTAGTTAACAAAAAAATAAAACACGAAGCCGACCAGAAAAGCGTTTATCACCGCCCCCAGTATGAAGGTGGAACCAAGAAGTTCAAAAAAACCGTATAGCTGTTCCTGGAAACGGCCCACTTTTAATATAAGAGCATACTGGGTGTAAATAAATTCGCCAATGCTTTCCCTACCGGTGGCTTCGGCCATGATTAATCCCCCACTAACAAAATTCAGGGCGTACAGAAGGGGCACCAGGGGGCCGGTCAGCAAACTTACGGCCGTGGCGCTGGCCCGGTTAACCCTGAGAAGTGTGGCCAGGAAAAAGGCCAGAATAAAACCGATGCCCAGGGTAGGTAAAAAATTGATGCCGATCCCCAATGCACACCCTAAAGCAACCTTGTGAGGTTGTTCTTTGGTTTCCTCCAGCTGTTTCTCCAGGTTGCTATAAAAACGCTGTTTCACGTTATTCCATTTTGATATAAACATACCTTTCAGGTTGAAATGATTGTTTTTGCTCACTGCGTGATCACCTTTCTACTGGTGGAAGGACGGGTTACGGGTTAAAGTACAGGCCTCCTTCCCCTTAGTCTAAAAGGTATTATACCCAATTATAAAACAAATGCTGGAACTGGAAAAGGTGAAATAAATAACTAAGCATTCACAAGGAGTCTAAGCAATGGCCCGTCCACTGGTCTTAATTACCCTTTGCTATGTCCTGGGCATTGTCCTGGGACGTTATTATTTTTCAGTTCCCTTGTTTGTCCTGGTGGTTGGGGCAGCGTTGGGCTGGATGCTGGCCGCCCGGCTTTGGAAATGGGAACACGGTTTATCATCAATCATGCCGGTAGCGCTTATTTTCCTGGCTATCGGGGCCCTGGCCTGCAACATGGCATATGGCAGCGTTCGGGGCAGCATCCGGGAATATAGCGGTGAACACGGAACGCTGCTGGGCATGGTGGCTGATGAGCCCCTGTGGAGCACGCGCGATGTGATCTTTATTTTGGAGCCGGAATCTCTGCAGGTCCGAGGGGTTTCCCACCGGGTGACGGGGCGTGTACGGGTGACCCTGAGCCTGGACCCGGAAAGAGACACTCCCACATTCTTGAGCTACGGGGAGCGGGTAGCCGTGAGGGGGGACCTGTATGAACCCCGGGAAAGGCGCAATCCCGGGGGGTTTGATTACCGCGCTTTCCTGGAGCACCAGGGGGTTGCAGCGACTTTCTATGCTTCGGCATCAAACATTTCTTCCCTGGGCCCTTCAGAAAAGGTTTCCTTCTTTCAGGCCTCCGCTCTTTCAGTCAAACAGCGGCTTTCCAATGCCTTGAGGGCTTACCTGCCTGAAAGGGAAGGCAATCTGCTGGTGGGCATGCTTTTTGGTGAGCGCAGGGCACTGGATACCCTGACAGAAAAAATGTTTACCGCGTCGGGTGTATCTCACCTGCTTGCCGTTAGCGGCTTGCACGTTGGGCTCATCGCCGCCCTGCTTTGGGGGCTTTGGAGGCGGCTGGGCCTGGGCGGGTGGCCTGTTTTCCTGGCAACGGTGTTATTTCTTTTTGCTTATACATACCTGACCGGTTTACGGCCGGCAACCCTGCGCGCGTTTATCATGATTTCCCTTGCGGCAGGAGCCCTGGCCCTGGGACGCCGAAGAGATCTCCCCACGGCATTGGCTGCAGCGGGGCTTATCACCCTGGTGTACAACCCGCTGCTTTTATTTACCGTGGGCTTTCAGCTCTCTTATGCGGCAACCCTATCCATTTTACTGCTGGCTTCCCCCCTGGAAGAAAAATTTAAAGCGGTGTTGATTCCACGTGAGTTTCATCCACCGCCGCTTTCCAGTTATAATTCCCTGCCCGACCTGGATGCAGGCCCGGAAGATAGAGCGATTTCCAGCTCACCGTCCAATTCTGAGAATGCCCCCGAGGGTGTTAAGAGGGTGGAGGATGTTGAAAATCCCGATGATAGCAGCTTTTCAGGCGCCCCTTTATCCCGTCAACCGTTATCAGCGGGAAAACTGGCATCCCTGGTTGCCGTTACGCTGGCAGCGCAGCTGGGAGTTATTCCCCTTACGGCCTACCACTTTGGACAGGTTTCCCTGGTGGCCCTGCTAACCAATCTCCTGGTCCTGCCTGTTATGGCCCTGGTTTTAGGGATCGGCTTACTTTCATCGATGCTGGCCCTGCTTGTCCCTCCGGTAGGTAGCCTGGTCAACCTGGCCAATTACCCGCTCTTAAAATATATCCTCTTTATAACAGAGACCATTGGCTCTTTACCTTTCTCCTACCGCAACGTCTTTCCCCCTTCCACCATATGGGTGGGGATTTACTACGGGCTTCTGTTTTTTATTTCAGGTGGGGGTAGCAGTTGGGTGAAGTCCAGATCATTTTGGGGCAAATACCAGCCTCGTGCTTTCCACCTGGTTACTGCGGTCCTGTTGGTTGCCCTCTTGGTTACCGGGTTTAGCTTTATCAATACAGGACCCGGTGAACTGGAAGTGGTATTTCTCGACGTGGGCCAGGGGGATGCAATTTATATTGGTACTCCTGACGGCAAGCACATTATGCTGGACGGAGGGGGCCGGCCGCCTTACCTTGGCGACGTGGAGGAAGTGGGACGGTGGGTCCTGCTGCCCTTCCTGGCAGAAAGACGGATATCAAAGCTGGATATGGTCATCGTTTCCCACCCCCACGAAGACCATTTTGGCGGTTTCCTGGCTGTTTTAGGAGAAATACCCGTGGGGCTTCTGGTCATTAACGAAGAGATACCCGATAATGAAAACTACCGGCGCCTGCTCCTTCTGGCCGAGCAAAACAATATTCCCCGGGAGATTGTCCGCAGAGGTGACCGGCTGCGCCTGGGAGCAAACGTGAGCGCTTTGGTCCTGGCCCCACCGGAACGACTGTTTCGGGGAACCGGCAGCGATACAAATAATAACTCCATTGTTCTTCACCTGACCTACGGCAGCAGCAGTATGCTTTTAACGGGGGATGCAGAAACCGCCGCTGTGAATGATCTCCTGCTTGAAGGACGTGAATTAAAAAGCGATATATTAAAAGTGCCCCATCACGGGGGACGGCTGCTCAACCTGCCGTTTTTGCTGGAAGCGGTTTCTCCTCAAGCTGCCGTGATCACCGTCGGCAGCAACCCCTTTGGACACCCGCACCCTGAGACCCTGGAAGCCCTGAAGAAGAAGGAGATCGATGTTTATCTCACCGACAAACATGGCGCCGTTATCATGCGAAGCGATGGGGACCGATGGATCGTTAAGACTATGCTGCCGGCCCCTGTTAGCAGGGAAGGCAGAAAATAGCTATTTCTTTAGCTCTTCCACGACAGTTTGAAGGTGCCAGAGAATGTCTTCCAGCGCATCGAGGATTTGAAGGTAAACGGAGGATGACTGCGCCAGGCAGATTCCCTTGATGAGGCGTTCTTCATGCTCAAGGGCAAAATCACAGGCCAATTTTTTCAAACTTTGCTTTTCTCGGAGAATGTAATCAATCAGCACGGCATTTTTAGTCATAACCACATCATTCAGGTGTGCGAGCAGATTGTCGAGCCCTCGAAAGATCTCTTCCAGTTCGGTCACGGCCTTTTCCGTAAAAAGGATACCATCCCGGCTTTTATTCCGGGTGTGTTGGCTGATCTTTTCCAGGTTAAATGCTATTTTATGATAATTACTGATAATAGCGGTTGCTGAAGCCACCACCTCCGGTTGAACGGCCGGGCTTGAAGCGGTTTGTTTTTGCAGGTCATCCAACAGGGAATGGGCACGACTTAACTTCTCATCGGCTTTATCCAGGTATTTGGTGTGGGCTTTGTAAAAGCCGTCAAAAATTAAGGATAATGCGCTTTGAATCAAGGCGGTGAAACGCTGCAAGTTTTGGGAAATGTCCAGGTTCGTTTTGTCCGGGTCAGGTGTCATCCCTTATGCCCCTTTCCAGTGTTTTTCTCTCACTATTATATCAATGACCCCGGGGTGTGTAAAACAATTATCACAATTCTGATAGCAATTCAACCTTGACTTTTCTGGTAGACTATAATAACCTTTAGGTGAAAACTATTCCTGAAAAGGAGGTTGGACGATGCCGGAAGAATTTAAGCCGGGCTGCAAGAGGCCTGAGATTGCCAGGAAGCCTGCGGTTGAAAGTGATGAGCCGATCCTGAAGAAAGAGGAGGAGAAACAACAGATGATTAAAGTCGGCAAGCCTGCGCCGGATTTTACGGCTCCAGGTTATTATCAAGGGAAATTTATGAATTTTAGCCTTTCGGAGTACAAGGATAAGTGGGTGCTGCTGTGTTTCTATCCCGGGGATTTTACTTTTGTCTGAGCAACCGAAGTTTCAGCAGTTGCTGAAAAGTACAAAGACCTGCAGGCACTGGGCGTTGAAGTGTTATCAGTCAGTGTTGACAGCGTTTTTGTTCATAAAATGTGGAATGATCACGAGCTTTCCAAAATGGTTGACGGCGGTGTTCCTTTTCCCATGCTTTCTGACCAGGATGGCAGTATTGGAAAAATGTACGGGATCTATGACGAAGACAGCGGTATTGAAACCCGAGGACGTTTTATCATCGACCCCGATGGTATCGTTCAAGGATTCGAGGTATTAACCCCTCCTGTAGGTCGAAACATCAGTGAAAGTATCAGGCAGGTACAGGCATTCCAACATGTGAGAGCCAGCAAAGGCACCGAGGCAACACCTTCCGGATGGAAACCGGGCAAAACTGTATTACAGCCCGGCCCTGAGCTAGTGGGAAATGTGTGGAAAGTGTGGAAGGTCAGCGAGGCTTTTGAAGACTAATAGAAAATGGAACTTCCGTTTTCCCGGTATCGGCAACGGTTATCTTCGCTTAAAAACGCCACGGGCATAAGTTCAAGCTTCCGCCGGCCGACCTGAAAACTTAAGCATCCAAACATTAGTAAAACAAAGGTGCAGCCGGGTTATTACGGCTGCACCTTTAATTATTGCCTTCTCAAAAAAGACAAGAGATCTGAGAAACGGGAATAGTATCGGGAATGTAACTGCTGTAAGCTTTGCGGCGTGAAGGGAACAATATAAGGTTTGGGCAGTTAACGGGGAATGAAGGATTATTTTTTGCCGAAAAGCAAAACAGGCCGGTTGCCCCTGCGGATCACCTGGTCTGCTGTACTCCCGATGAGCAGGCCGGTCATGCGCCCTCTACCCCTTCTCGCCATGGCGATTAAGGTGGAATCCCCGGAGGCGGAGATGATTTGTTGGGCCGGGGGGCCTGTTTTTATGATAATTTCAGTTTCCACGTTATTTTCCAGGAATCGGTTTTCCCACTCTGCCAGGCGCTCCCTGGCCTCCTGTTTTGCTTTCAGCACTTTTTCTTCCGTGTCGCCTTTGTCAATAACGTAAAGCAAAACCACTTTTTGCAGTTTATCTGCGATGCCGAGCATTTCATTGTAGACGTGCTGGGCACTGGAAGAGAAATCGGTTGGCAGCAAAACCCTGGCCAGTTTATCTTTAAAGATTGGAATTCGAGTGGCCTGTTTTTGCTCGGTGAAGTATTTTTCTATCAGGACCGGCACAGGGGCAATTCGTATTACATCTGCCACGGTGCTTCCCAGGAACAGTTCGCGAACCCGGCTGCTCTCACCGATGGAACCGATCAAGATCAAATCGACGCTTCTTTTTTCCGCCAGACGCTTTATTTCTTCCGCTGCAGCCCCAACGGGAACCTCAATTTCAACCTGGAAACCTTCAGATTCCAGCTCGGTCTTTTTCTTTTTGACCTTATCCAGAAACTTCAGCTGTACCGGGCTGATACCATCTTGAGCTCCCAATTCGACCCTGACAACGTGAACCAGCAGAAGTTCTTCCAGCCCCAATTTTTTTAAATCCGGCACGGAAGAAAATAGTTCCATGGCCGGCCCGGAAAAGTCCAGGGCGACCAGTACGCGCTTGAACATAAGCATCACACCCCTATTTTTCAGTTTACCATGCGGTTATTGAGCCAGGTGTTTCTTCACCTTTATCTATTCGACATTTGCATAAAAAGTCCTATAAATGAAATGTACCGTCAGTCAAAAAAAACCGTAAAATTTATTTTGGGATTACTGACGGGTTATGTTTGAAAAGCTGAAGGATTCGCCATTATGCTCGCAAATTGGCAAGATTTGCCGTAGAAGGAAATACTTCTTTTTTAAAGAATCATTATTATAAACCCATATTAAAAAACTTCTTTGAAGATAATCAGTAGGGTAGGACCCGAAAAAGGAGATGAACAGCAGTATGCTCGAGAAAATTGTAAAAAGAGACGGGCGGATAGTTTCATTCACCCAGGAAAGGATTACGGATGCCATTTTCAAGGCTGCCCAGGCCGTGGGTGGTGCAGATCGAAATATTGCTGAAAACCTTTCAGACCAGGTGATTAACATCCTCAAAGAAAACTTCCTGGAGCGTTTTCCAACGGTGGAAGAGGTCCAGGATCTCGTTGAAAAAGTTCTTATCGAAAATGGACATGCCCGGACGGCCAAAGCGTATATCCTTTACCGCAAACAAAGGGAGGAATTACGGGACTTTCGCCACCTGCTGTTAAACGCGGAAAATATGTTCCAGGAGTACTTAGGCGGTGAAGACTGGCGCATAAATGAAAACAGCAACATGAATTATTCCCTGCAGGGGTTAAACAACCATATTATTTCCGCGGTCACCTCCAAGTACTGGCTGGAAAAAATCTATCCAAGGGAGATTAAAGAAGCTCATCGGCAGGGGGACTTCCACGTACATGACCTGGGCCTGCTGGCTCCTTACTGCTGCGGTTGGGACCTGGCCGACCTTCTGGAGACCGGGTTTACCGGTGTGTCACAGAAAGTGGAAAGTGCACCGGCCAGGCATTTCCGCTCCGCCCTGGGACAGATCGTCAACTTCTTTTACACCCTTCAGGGAGAAAGTGCAGGCGCGCAGGCGCTGGCCAGTTTTGATACATACCTGGCTCCATTTATCCGCTACGACAACCTGGACTATAAAGCGGTTAAGCAGGCTGTCCAGGAGTTTGTCTTTAACCTGAACGTACCCACCCGAGTCGGTTTTCAAACCCCATTCGTAAATATAACGATGGACGTTAAAGTATCGCCGGCCCTGGCCGATCTGCCGGTAATTATCGGGGGCAAACCCCAGAAAGAGA
>SKMY01000275.1 GCA_007120815.1 Syntrophomonadaceae bacterium
AAAGACCCCAATGTAAAAGCCGTTGTTTCCAGCGGATACGTAAACGACCCGGTAGTTTTACAGTACAGCGACCATGGTTTTAAGGGGTTTCTTAGGAAACCTTATAACATTGAAGAACTGTCCAGGTTAGTCAATGAAATAAGCAGAGAAATATAATAAAACGCGGCTAATGGGGAAGCACTATATAACTGGCAGGTATTATAGACAATTCCGTAGAAAAAATATAGATTATCGGGTGGCTCCCTGCAGGGTTATGATGACATTGCTTTTCTGGTCCTGCAGGTAAAGCCCGGCGAAAGAAGTGAACGTAATGCGAAAAACCCTGGCCGTGCTCTTAGTGCTCCTGGGGCTGGGGATTGCCCTTTACCCCTGGGGGCAAAACCTCTACCGGGACTACCGGATCGGAAAGCACCTGGTGGAATTTGAAGAAAGCCAGGACTTGGCCCTGCCGCTAAGCATGGAGGAACCGGAAACGCCCAGGGAACCGCAGGAGGAAAAAGAAGACCCATCCCCTGGACCTGCGCCCATTGCCGTGCTGAAGATCGTCAGGATCGATCTTGAGCTGCCGGTTTTGCCAGGCGCCACCGAATCCAACCTGCGCTACGGGGCTGCCTTGCTGGAGGGCGCAGTCGGCATCGGGGAGCGGGGTAATGCTGTGATCACCGCCCACCGGGCCCACACGTACGGGAGGCTGTTCAACCGGCTGGATGAGCTGGAGCAAGGCGACGAGCTCGCCCTGGTCACCCCGGACAAACGCTATGATTACCGCGTCGTTGAAACCGCCGTAGTGGAGGCAACGGACACCGCATACCTGGCTGGCCACCCGGAAGAGCAGCTGCTGACCCTGATCACCTGCCACCCTCTCTACGTGCCCAACCCGCCCTACCGGCTGGTGGTGCAGGCCCGCCTGGTGGAGCGATAACGAGGTGGAGGTGCTCATTCAAAAGCGGGGCAAAATAGAACGACGACATAAGCCAACATCGTGAATAGACTGCTGGAAAAGCCATCCTTATGAATTTTGAATAAGGCCCTGGCTTTTTTATTTTCGTAAAATGTAAAAATTTCATTATAAGCATATTTACGGAATGATTATTCTTATGATATAATAATACCTATCATGGTGCGACAGCGAGTCGCTGGGAGAGGAATGATTCTATTGAAAATTGATATTGAAAAAAGCAGGGTAATGCTCTCACCGGAAAGTGCCGAGGAAAAAGCAAAACTGGAAGCCATCTGGCGGGTATTGGTGGATTGTGTTGGGGACAGCAGGAAACTGGTTCCCATTGGAGAATACACCCCGCTGAAAGGCGATGCCGGTGCGTCTTTTCAAATCGAAGGCCTGGGCCCCCAGGACAGCTCTTATGTAGAAGTAAAAGTCGAGGAAGAATCTGAAGTTTACTGTAGGATCTGCAATAAAATCATCGTCCTGAGCGCCGGAGGCGTCATCCCCCTGTGCTGTGGGAAAATGATGGAGATTGTTGATTGATAGACCGGCCCGGCAACAACAGATATATGTTACAAGAACACCTGAAGATCAGCATCTCTTTTGCTGGTCTTTTTTTTGCGCCCACCAGCGCTTTCGGCTGCATGCAGGCTCAAGCCAAAAATAAATTTACAAAAATCGTAAAATGCTACTTTTGTATAATAGAATTCCTGCAGGTTTAATGATAACCTTGATAGGGTCAAAAATTTTCCAGGAGGGGGTGACATTGATAGCTGAAGGGTAAAGGTTGGGATGTTTCAAAAGGGAGTTTGATGCTAACAGCCAACTATACTCTCAACCATCGAACGGTAATTGTTTTTAACATGGCAAAATATTCAGCTAACGGGAGGTCTGCAAATGTTATTGAAATTCAAAACGTGTCAAAGCAGTGTAAGGACGCTGTTGGTTATGCTGGCTTTAGTCCTGGTGTTACCTCTTGCGTGGGGTCCCGCGCCTGCACAAGCCGCCCTGCCCGATGGGGTCTATTCCTTTGGCCAGGGCAGTTATGGGCAGTTGGGTCACGGTGACAGAGAAAGGCAGGCTGTTCCCACCAGGATAGAGGGCCTGGACAATGTCAGAGCTGTGGCGGCTGGCGGCAGGCATTCACTGGTCCTTTTGCAAAACGGTGATGTTTACTCTTTCGGTGAGAACAGGGACGGTCAGCTGGGCCATGGCGACAAGGAGCGCAGGTATTTACCTGAAAAAGTTGCAGGCATTAGCAACGCAAAAGATGTTATCGCCGGAAGGTTTCATTCTTTTATCCTGCTAGAAAATGGTGATCTCTACAGTTTTGGTGATAACTGGGCCGGCTGGTTGGGTGTGGGAGACAAAGAAACAAAGCTAACCCCCACCCGGGTAACAGGAGTAAGCAATGTCCAGAAAGTTGCCGCCGGAGAGAGGCATACACTGGCCCTCCTGGAAAACGGTGATGTCTATTCTTTTGGCTATAGGGATAGTGGGCGCCTGGGCTTGGGGCCGGATGTCCCGCAGCATTTAACCACTCCCACAAAAATCCCCTTCCCTGATAAGGCCAGGGATGTGGCCGCCAACATGCACCATTCCCTGGTGGTGCTGGAAAACGGTGATGTCTACTCTTTTGGTCACAGCGGGAATGGCAAATTGGGAATTCTTGATCCGCCAGGAAGAACCACTATTAATACACCCCAGAAAATAGAAGGATTGGGGCCGGCTGTGGCCGTGGCTACGGGAGTTCTTCACTCTCTGGTGCTTTTGGAAAACGGGGATCTCTACACCTTCGGCCGCAACCAGTACGGTGAGCTGGGGCACGGTGATACCGAGAACAGATCCTTCCCTACAAAGGTAGAGGCCTTAAGCGGGGTGGCCGCAATTGTCGATGCTACTTATGGAGCCCATTCCCTGGTTCTCCTGGAAAGCGGGGAGCTTTACAGCTTTGGTCAGGGTTTAGGTGGTGGAGAACACAGAAACACCCCTACCCTTATTGATGCCTTCCAGGGAAGCAATGTGCTGGATTTCGCTGCCGGCGACAGTCACTGCCTGGTCATTATCGGCGAAGCCCCCCTGACCATTGAGATTGACGGGCAGCTTCTAAAGACCGATGTGCCGCCGGTAATTCTGGCCGGCCGCACCATGGTTCCTTTGCGTGCTATCTTCGAAGCCCTGGATACAGAAGTGGAGTATATAGCCGAGACAAGGACCATCATCGGCACCAAGGGGGAAACCCGCATAGAACTGCAAGTGGACAGCACTCAAACCAGAGTGAATGGTGAGGACGTCACCCTGGATGTGCCGGCAACGGTCATGGATGGCCGCACCCTGGTACCCGTGCGATTTATCGCCGAGAGCACGGGGCAGGAGGTGGGCTGGGAAGCCCGGACCCGCACCGTGATTATTAACACGAATTAGCGGACGATTTCGGTGAAAAAATAAGGCCCTGTCCGGGGAAATTGACGGTCCCGGGCAGAGGCCTTTTTTATGGCAAGCCTCAAAAATTAGTTAAGAGGGGTGAACTCCCGGCGGCTAAAAAATTGCAGGCTTCCTCTTCGTAAAATTTATTTTTGCATGCAGGACTTTAAAGCAGGCCGGTGAATATTTATATATGACATTATCAGAATATTTAAAAAATATGTCAGTTTATGCGGGCTTCTATTCACTCCCTATGTCATATTTAGTTTATTTTTATCATATTATTAATTTTAAGTTATAAATATACCGCATGAAAACTTCAGTCT
>SKMY01000110.1 GCA_007120815.1 Syntrophomonadaceae bacterium
CATACTTAAAGAGCAGCTCTGAGCGGTTTTTGACTCCTGTTTTAGAATAGATATGACGCACATGAGTTTTTAGGGTGTTTTTGCTAATGTCCATTTTTTCGGTGATTTCCGTGTTGTTTAGGCCGGCCAACATTAGATAGAATACTTCCTTTTCCTTTTGAGTTAACACATCAACCTGGAATTCTTTGCTGTTTTTTAACTTGCCGATTTCCTCATTTATCATGTCTGATAACGGGGTTCTTTCCTGGCCGGCAAGGCGCATTTTCCTGAGGGAAAAAGCAGGCAGGACCCCAAAAAACAAGATGATGCCGGCTGCAAGAGATAACAGGAAATAATCTCTTCCTTCAATGTTTACATTAAGAAGCGGCATTAGAATAATGCCGGCAACAATAAAAAGGACATTTAACATTAAGCCCTGGGCGTAGTACTGCTTGGGGTTCCCACCTAACAGTTGGCAGAAATAGGCCAGGGACACCCACATAAAAAGATCAATCAAGCCATAACTTCCTTCGAGAAGAAAATACAGGGGCAAAACCACCTCAAAGGACGTGGCCACGGGAAGCAGAAGAAAGGTGCAGCCCAGGACGATCAGGCCAAGAATGGCTGTTTTTTCTATTTCTTTTTCCCTGTCCAGAAAGATGGCGGTAAAGAGGAAGACCAGGGCGTAAAAGATCTGCCCCAGGATAGGAAAAAGCGTGCTCTCTGCTTTAATGGCGGAAAAAATGATGTCATGGGTTGCCCAGGAAAGAATATAAAAGCAAAGAATGGTCAATCCAAAGGGAAGCCAGAAGGCTCTCAGGGGATTTAAATTCTGCTGCAATCCTTCATCAGAAGGAAGATAAACCTGGGAAGCCTTTCTTTTTTCACTGCTTTCAACAAAAGAGTTCACGGTTTTTAAAAAGTAAGATGGAATAAAAAGAATCAAGCCTGCAAGGATAAGGGCGGGTAAGGGAAAAGCAGTGTATACCAGAACAATGCATACATAAAAAAATGTTGCCGTCGCAACCATGGCGGCCATGTAACGCCCTCTTTTGTCCGTTGGAATGTAAAATATCGTTGTTCCCCAGAAGGCAAAATAAAAGGCCCCGGCACAACCCATAATTGCAGGGATAAGCACAAATACTCCTATGGAATGAAATCCCCAAAAATATACAACGTCTTCGGGAAGCCCCCAAGCTGAGAGGGCGGTTAGCCAGGTTGCAAGGGCAGTTGCAGGCGCTGAAAGGGCGATTAAGGTATTTAAGACAGGATAATTTCTTATTAATAAAAAAATAAGATAACCGAGAATGGTGGCAAATAAAAATGTCAGGTTGAAAACGGTCATTTTTCCATGATCGTCTGTAAGGGCCGCCTGTAGGATTCCAAACAAGGGGAAAAACCACAACCAGGCAACGAACGCTCCCATGGATAAAATAGGTATATGATATGTTTTCCAAATCCCAATATATCCCATAAACCGTCCTTGATTCTTATCGTATTCTAAATACGAGTTTTCGCACAGGGTGGAACAATTTAGTACTATAATACTATTCTCCACTAACACTTTTATCCCCTTTTGGATATCACCCCCGGGGTGATTATTTTAAAAATGTGCGACTAACGCTTGTTGGTATTCTTGCCTTTTGGCCGGGGGTGTTTTATAATATTATTAATCACTCAGTCATTTTGATTTCAACAAACACCTATATAAGCTCCTGAACAGGGGCTTTTTCAATCAGACGGCTATGGAAGAAAAGCCGTAAAAGGTTGGGGTGATGAAAATTATTTCAAAGCCGTATAGCCTGAACAGGCTTGGGGAAAGAGACCTTATTCTTTTTACGATGGGGATGCTCTGCCTTTTTAAAATACTGCTGTTTTCTTTAACCATTCAAACACCACAGATGGGCTGGGAATGGGAAATAAAAACGGTTCCGCCTTTGGTGGTTTCCAGTGCCGGCTTGTTAGCCCTTATCCTCGCCCCGGCTTTTCTATTCCCCCAAAGAAGGATTCAGCTGCTTTACGGCATTCTTTTAAATGGTGCCATCACTTTTGCTATCATTGCTAATCGGATTTATAACATGTTTTTCCACAGTTACATCTCCCTTGATACGGTAATGCACTCCCACGAAGCGCTCTCCATGAGTCGGGCGGTGCTTTCTACCATGCGTTTTTGGGAGCTACTTTGGGCAGTTGATTTAGTTCTGCTCTATTTTCTTGTTCTAAGGCCATACCGTTCTCCTCAGGACATCTTAAGCCCTCCTTTTTCTCATCGCCTGAAAACGTCTCTGTCAATTCTTACATTAGGGTTTTTTGCCTTTGCATTTTCTTTAAATTACATGCAGCTTCACCGACAGCAAAACATCAACATGCGGGAAAGCGGTATATTGTTGTACTTTTTGCGGGAAGCTGCAGTTATCATAGCCAGGGAAGAAGAAACCATGGTTTTTGGCGAAGATATCCAGGACATAAAAAAATGGTTTGCTGGACGTTGGGAGACAGAGGGAGGCGATGAGGAGGTTTTAAGCTATTACGGCAAGGCCCGGGGTAAAAACTTGATCGTTTTGCATGTCGAAGCGCTTCAGGAGAAAGTGATCGGGAAAACGCTTCACAACCAGGAGATTACCCCTAATCTAAACCGCATCAAGGAAGAGAGTGTGTACTTCAAATACTGTTTTGACCAGGTGGAAATGGCATCAGCCGATGCAGAAGTACTGGTGAATTTATCCCTTTACCCATTAAATGACGTCAGTGTGTACATGAGATATCCCGATAATTATTTTAACTCCCTGGCTCGCACTCTCTGTAATAATGGTTATCGCGATAAGGTTGTGTTTCACGGTATGTGGCGTGAATTTTACAACCGCAAGGAAGCGTATCCAAACATGGGATTTAACCGTTATTTCAGTCTAAGTTATTATGATCTCGATGAAATGCATAATGGGCTGCTGGGGGATAAAACATTTCTAACGCAAACGGCCGCCATGTTAGAAGAGTTAAGTGAGCCATATTATGCTTTTATCTTAACCTTAACCAGTCACCATCCATTTAATTACCTGGAAGATTATGATGAAATTGATGTCTACGAGTATGAAGGAACCATTGTAGGTGACTATATCCGCTCCATTCACTATACAGATGCCGCTGTTGGCTTGTTCTATGATTTGCTGAAGGAAAAAGGTATTCTCGATGATTCGCTGCTGGTCATTTATGGTGATCACGTGGCGTTTAATTACAATGAAAAACACCTGGATGCGCTAAATATGTTTTTTGGTGCCGACATGAGAAATCCTTTCAACCAGCTAAAAGAGCAACGGGTCCCTCTATTCATTCGATTCCCTGAAGCCCATATTTCAAAAGTAGTCCAGGAAAATGCGGGCATGGTGGATATTTTCCCCACCGTGGCAAACCTGCTGGGCGTTCACAACCCTTACTTAATGGGCCGCGATCTTTTTAACTCAGAGGAAGAAATGGTCATTCTGAAACGAGGCTCGTTTATCAAGGACAATTACCTGTTTCACGCGCCCACAAGAACCATGTATGACCTGGAAACCGAGGCCCAAAGGCTGGTTGAAGACGAACATCCACTGGTTCAAGAAGCTGAAAAGGCCCTTGAAATTTCTGAGAAAATTCATGGGATTGATTTTTACCAGCAAGTCCAATGTCACTTAAACCCCTAAACACATTTCTTAATCATATCCA
>SKMY01000168.1 GCA_007120815.1 Syntrophomonadaceae bacterium
CCAAACATGGATGCTGAGTATGCAGGTCAGTCCCCCGAAGGCCCATGCTAAGCAGCTTAGTTTGCCAGAAAGCCCCAGATAGGACCGGCCCCAATGACAAACCAAGCCCCAACCGAAGCCGCTGCTTCGGTTTTTTTTGCCCAAAATCCCCTAACTAAAGTAAAGGAATCAAAGCCCGGCCTGAAACCTAACTTTAGTCGGGTCACAAACAATCCAAAACCAGTTAGACTATAACCAGGACAGCATACGCGGATCGCAGACTTAAAGCCCGGCCGGTGCAAATTCGCCAGACTGTGAAAAAACCGGGCATGAAAATTTGGAGGAGGATAATCATGAAAAACCTAAAAGATGAGCAGGGTTTAAGCAGCAGCGTGGAAACACCTTCACCGGTAGAAAATCCGGCAGGGGAAGAAGACAGCGCAGCATACATCATGATGTTAGACCAGATTACCAAAGATGACTTCCTGGCTGTAGGCGGAAAAGGGGCCAACCTGGGTGAAATGATCGCCGCCGACCTGCCGGTGCCGGGGGGGTTTGTGGTGCGTACCGATGCCTACCGACGGTTTATCGAAGCAAGCGGGATGGCCCAAGAAATCGCAGGCTTGCTGAAAGGCTTAGATGAAGATGACCTGAAAGCCTTGGAGACGGCTTCGGAAAAGATCCAGTCGTTACTATACAGCGCGGAAATCCCCGAAGACATCCTTGCCGCTGTTGATGAGGCGTACCGGCAGACAGGCGAGTCGGAAGTCGCCGTCCGTTCCTCGGCCACGGCCGAAGACCTGCCGGGGACCTCCTTTGCCGGGCAGTACAGCACGTACCTGAATGTAAAAGGGCGGGAGGCGCTTTACGCGCATATCAAAAAATGCTGGGCCTCCCTGTGGAATTACAGGGCCCTTTCTTACAGGGTGAGGCACGGCATTTCCAACGAGGGGTTAGCCCACGGTGTCATCGTTCAAAATATGATTAACGCCGATATATCAGGCATACTTTTCACCGCCAACCCGGTAAACGGCAGGCGGGACCAGATGCTGCTTAACGCCTCCTGGGGCCTGGGCGAGGCAGTTGTAGGCGGAGAGGTCACCCCGGATCAGTGGATCATGGACCGAACCTATGCCAGCATCATCGAAGAGCGGGTGGCCAAAAAGGAAGTCATGACCGTCAGGCGGGAGAAGGGAATCGAGTTTGTCCCCGTCCCCGATGAAAATAAAGAGCAGGTCACCCTGAATAAGAAGGACGTGCTGCGGCTTTTGGAATTCGGCAACAAAGTTGAAGCCTACTTCGGTTCCCCCCAGGATATTGAATGGGCATACAAAGACGGGGCCTTCTTCCTGGTCCAGACCCGGCCCATCACCTCCCTGTACCCCCTGCCCAAAAAAGTTCCCGGCAAGGAGGGCCTGCGCATTCATGTCAACATGAGCATCCTGTCCCAGGGGATGCAGGAACCCTTTACGCCCATGGGCAATAGCATTTACATGCGAGCGCTTTTAGGGCCGGTCCAGGTCTTCGACAAGCGCATCAAAGATGAAGATGACCTGTGGTGGTGCCAGACCGTCGGCGGCCGGATCTTTATCGATTACACCGAACTGCTGCGGGACGAAAAACGGTGGAATAAAATGATTATCAACGATTATTTTTCCGACCAGGAACCCCTTTCCGCCAGGGCCCTGCTGCAGTGGTTGGAGAAAAACAAAACAGCCATTACAGCTGAGGAAAGCAAAATGGTACCCTTTATACTCAGGAACATCATTCCCTTCCTGAAGCTGGGCTGGCCTATGGCCTCCGCAATGGTTTACGGTACCCTGTTCCCCCTCAAGGCCCGGGAAAAAGCGCTGCAGGACTGGCATAACGCGGCCAGGGAGACACGCCAGGGCGCCAGGAACCTGAAAACAAGCGAAGAAAAGTTAAACTTTTTACTGGAGCACATCGACCGTTTCACCCGATCGGGATGGTTCACCCTTTCTCTCATCGCCCCGTCTTTCCGCAACGTGGAGAAAGCGGAAAAAATGGCCCGCCGCTACCTGGAGGACACGGCAGATTTCCGGTTGGTGGAAAAATCGCTCCCGTACAATGCCACCACTGAAATGGGCATGGACTTGATGCGGATCGCCAAAACCCTGGATGAGCGGGGGGAGCAGCCCTCCATGGAACAGGCCGAAGTCCAAGATTTTTTCCAGAAATACGGCCACCGTTCAAAGCAAGAGGTGGATATCGGTGTTCCCCGGTGGGATGAAGAGCCCGAATACGTGCTTAATCTCATTCAGTCTTACATGGATAACCAGAGTTACAACCAGGGCCTGGAAAGTTTCTGCCGGGGCGCTGAAGAAGCCGAGGCAGCCATCAAGAGGATTAAGGGCCGCCTGGAGCAGGCAGGTAAAAAAAGGCTGGCTGCCAAAGTGGAAAAGATGCTCAGAACGTACCGGGAGGTATTCGGATTGAGGGAAGAGTCCAAGTTTACCCTGACCCAGGTTTATCACGTCGCCCGTCGGTTGTTGATGGAAGTGGGCGAAGACCTGAAAGAACAGGGACGGCTCGATGACCCCATGGATATTTTTTTCCTCCGCTTCAAAGATGTCCTCTCGGGAGAAGGGCTGCAGGAAACCGTCAACGCCAACAAGGACGCTTACAACCGGCAGATGAACATTTCGGCGCCCCGCCTGCTGAGCAGCACCGGCGAAAGCATCTTCGGCGCGGCAGAAGAAAAGGACGGCGCCTTAGCCGGCATCCCGGTATCGGCCGGGGTTTATGAAGGCCGGGCCAGGGTGCTGCACTCGCCCGAGGAGGGGTCGAAGATTGAAAAAGGCGACGTTCTGGTAACCAAGGGCACCAACCCGGCCTGGACACCGCTGTTCTTGAATTTGGGCGCCATTATCATGGAAACGGGCGGCCCTATCTCCCACGGCGCCATTGTGGCCAGGGAATACGGCGTGCCGGCAGTAGTCGGCGTGGGGGAGGCAACGACCTTAATCAGGGATGGCCAGCGAGTCCGGGTAAACGGCGAGTCCGGCAAGGTGGAACTGATAGACGAACAAGGCCATTTAGGGTAACAACGGGGATAGAAATGGGTTTTCATAACCAGGAAAGAAGAAGGTGGTCCACATGAAGAATAAAAACATGGCAATCCTGATTATCAGTTTGATCGTTGTCATGATGGGTTACGGCATCGCCATGCCCGTGCTGCCCTTCTACATTGACAGTATGGGCGGAAAAGGTCTCCATTACGGGGCGCTGATCGCCTGCTACGGGGTCATGCAGTTGATATTTGCCCCTGTGTGGGGCAGTCTCTCCGACAAATACGGCCGCAAACCCATGCTCTTAATCGGTATGTTCGGCCTGGGTCTGGCCATGACCCTGTTTGCTTTTTCTACCGAGCTGTGGATGCTTTACGCCGCCATGCTCCTATCCGGCAGCATGTCTTCAGCAACCCTGCCGGCGGCCCAGGCCTATGCCGCTGACAGCACCAGCAAGGAAAACCGGGGTGCGGCTATGGGTAAAATCGGCGGGGCCATCGGCATCGGTGTTGTCCTGGGACCCGGTATAGGGGGCGTTTTGGGCTCCATGTCCCTCAACACCCCCTTTTTTGCAGCTTCGGGCTTCTGCCTGCTGACATTTTTAATCATTCTGTTCGGCTTGCCGGAGTCCCTGGCCAGGGAAAACCGCGTGGAA
>SKMY01000009.1 GCA_007120815.1 Syntrophomonadaceae bacterium
GCCTCTCGGAAATCAAACCCAAAAACCATGGGTCCATAGGCCCGTAACACCTCGAAAAAGGAAAGAAAAGAAAGAAACCAAAAAGCATCTAACGTCAGACCTCAAAAAGAGCATGGCAAACTATTTAGCCCCGTAATCGATTTGGAAAAAGTTTTAAAATAACGAAGAATCGCTACCGTTTTTATAAATTTTCATTCCTCAGTCAGCCTTACCACATACTGTCAAATTTCCAAATGCGATCTTTAGAAAGAAAATCAGGAAAATATATCTTCGAAAAGAAGAACTGCCGGAATTAACAAGAAAAATAAACACAAAAACCATTCGCACTTGAAGTGGCAGACCATATAGAACGTCAAAAACCTTCACACTTTCACAGCAAAGCGATTTCCAGTCTTCTCGCCTCAAAGGGGTCCTGCCGACAAAACGCGGATATTATACGCTAAGGAGATTTTCAAAAGGTAAAAGTTTGATTTTTCTACGCTAAGCAGAAAAATCAGACTTTTTTAAATCCTAAGTGGACGTAGGGAATGTATAGAGTTTAAAATCTCGGTTATAAATGAATATTCTCCTAAAAAATTTATGTGTTCCCATCCTAATGGTGATATGTGTGGAAGTAATTCTTCTTGATATTTTCCTGTAGTTTTAAAATTTTCAACTGCTTGCGATAGATACACGGTATTCCAAATACTAATAGCATTAATAATGAGGTTTAAGGCGCTGGCACGCTGTAATTGATCTTTTTATTGGAAACCTATAAATTTGACAAAACGGTTGTAAGTCTGCTCTAAACTCAAGAAACTTATAGCCTCATCAAGTCAGAAATAGCCCAGATCATAACCATGGCTGCTGGCAACGGCATTTTGCCAGGCAGCAGCTAATGACCGGTTGCAGCAAACCGCGATGGAATAGCTTTTTGTCGGCTAAGCACAATCACCACTTTTTATGATACGGTGAAAGTGGAGGTGATCCGCTATGACGGATGGGAAAATGTTAAAAGATTTACAGTCGGCCGGGGGATGGTTTGTGGGTTTGTATACAGGCATTATTCAGTCGCAACTGGAGCGGCTTGAAACTGATCGGGAGTATAAGAAACGTTTCATCCAAAAAATCCATGAGAGTGAAGGCAGGGATAAAGACTTAGGCGGCACTACCACTCGAGTCAATTCAGTGATACGCATCGTTCGAAGTCAGAAGGCACGAGCAGCCCTTGAGTATGTCAGGCATTCCCACAGAATCAGGGAATCGGATCCACTTGCCGTGGTGTACGCTGCTGTCACTCTGGATGAAATGAAATGATAAATATACAGTTTTGGAGAAAGGAAAAGTCCACAGCAGAATATTAATTTCTATACTAAAATGGCCGCCTCAAGTGTTATGAGACGGTCTTCGTTTTGCATGGGATTGGTCATTCCTTGTGGCAAGTTTTAGTTTGAATCTTCTACCAGGGCAAGGGAGGTATCTTCTGCCTGAAGCATCAATTTATACTTATGGGAGAAGAACAAGCAAGGGTCTTACCTGGCACATCCAATGGGCTCCAGCTCATATTTCTCCAGAGCTAGGTTAAACAGGTCCATGTCATAACCCTTCTCTTTATATGATATCTCAGGATCAGATCCATGGGAAGGCTGAAAGAAAAACTGTACCCGGCCGCGTCAAGCAGACGTGACGCTTCAGGCTCCTCTAGCTGCAGGGCAATGATCAGCGAAAAGACCGTTCGCTTGCTGGGCTGGTAGTCTGCTGAGCTACGAATCCGTGAAAAAAGCCTTCTGTCCATGCGGGCGCGTTTATATACGTCCACCTCATCAAGCCCTTTCTGATCGATGAGCCAGAAGAGTATTTCACTAAACTAGTTCTTGAACTTCCAGCGCATAACCAGTGGGTTCTGCAACGCTTGAGGAACTGTTTAAGTGAAAAGAAAAGTGTCTCTGGTCCATCTGCCGATCAACATACTCTTTTAAATCTTTCATGAAAGCAGCTTTGTCCATGAAACCAACCTCCACACTTGTTAAATGTCGTATCAGAAGCGACCATCATCCTAATAAGATTTGCTATCATTATATCAAAAATAGGAAATGAGTGTGGTAGGAATTAAGTGATTATCTCATCACAATGTGTGGGTATAATTAATGTTAGAGAATTCAAAATAATGTGATAGTCTCTGAAGCTTTTTTTAGTTTCTCTATTTAGATCATTCAACAAATGTTCTATTAGACCAAAGGATTACGTTGTCGCGAAAAACTCTGCGCTTAAAGGAGGAATTGTAATGATTTTAACAGGAAAAATAACAGAAGCGTTCAATTGGGCGTTGATTTTTCATGGAGGGGCGAAACGGAAAGGAACCACCATTCCCTATTTATCCCATCTGATGGCAGTAGCCTCAATTGTTATGGAGTACACATCTGACGAAGATGTAGTTATTGCAGCCCTGTTACACGATGCTGCGGAAGATGCCGGCGGAAAGGCGACGCTTGAAAACATCCGCCACCATTTTGGCGACCGGGTGGCGCAAATTGTTGATGACTGTTCGGATACCTTTGAGACGCCTAAACCAGATTACCGTCCCCGTAAGGCGGCCTATGTGGCAGGACTTAAAGACAAGCAGTCAGATTCACAGTTGGTGTCCCTGGCGGACAAAGTCCATAATATGCGGTCGATACTGCGCGATTACCGCATGAGTCAGGAAGAACTGTGGAAACGGTTTAATGCCGACCGGGATACGATTCTGTGGCATTACGATGAGCTTCTTGCAGCTTTCCGCAACATTAACCACCCAAAACACAAAGCACTGGTGGACGAACTGGAACGCGACCTTAACGCATTGAAAGAACTGATAGCTTAGCGAAAGGAGTGAGTCGTTGTGATTCAGTTATTTGATATTGCAGACGTTTTACACCAAGAAGGAGACGAAACGAATCAAGTGCCTAATGGAAAAGACATGAAGCTTCATCGTGATGGCAGTCTATATGTAGGCGAATGGAAAGAAGGGGTCAAGCATGGAACAGGGACTTTAACATGGCCAGACGGCGCTGTTTACAGCGGTGACTGGGAGGATGGAAAACCCAAAGGAAACGGATTGTTCAGAACAGCAGATGGCACCGCATATGTCGGCATGTTTATGGGAAACTCTCTTCAGGGAAAGGGGTTGGTTTCATTTCCAGATGGCCGGGTTTATGTCGGCGAATTTCATGACAGCAATATGCAGGGGGAAGGTGTACTGTTCGGCACTGAGGGAGAAATGGTCAAGGGTAAATGGGAAGACGGTGAGATCCTGGGAAAGAGTTTGGTGTTGATGCGGGACGGCAGAATTGTTACAGGTGAGTGGATTGATGGGCAGTTCATTGTTGAATAAGCTGGAGTAACCTGGTAATCATTCGTTTGAAAAGTAATCCTTGATGTATCGTTGCTATTAATGAGGTGAAGATGATGCAAGATGATTGGACAAATGAATTAAGAAACAAGGTCAGAAAACTCAGGAGTAATATTACGTTTACAGATTATAATATGATGAACCGGCGTCTTGACATACTTGGCAGTGAGTCAACATATCAGGGTTTTTCAAAGGTGTTCATTTATTATCAACTCAGCACCAAAATCAATATTCCTTTCGCACAAAAACTCATATTGATAATTCATCGCTGTGCTGGACCTTCCCATGTGGAGAGGTATGATCAGTATTTTATGAACGATGAAGAGGGAAAGCTCATTCGGCCAAGAGTGATCGCTTCATGTGATGGCGCCAGGAGAATGATTAGGGATTACTATCAGGAATATGCATCTAAAAATGAAAAATACTCCAGACAGTTGAACATGCTTGCTCCCAACACCAATGTCAATCAATTCAGAGCAAAAAAAGAACTTTATGTGGTTGTTCATGATCATGAAGGGATTACCATTCTTCCGGAGATCCTTGACCGCATGAAGTGTTATGAGAAACGATGGCTGTTTGTGTGTTTGGATAAGGAACACGATCCTTACATCAGAGACTTGAACAGTTTCGTAACCGCGTATAACATCTGAATTGACGATCATTGTGCCTTCAAACAAGTGAACTTGTATGTGGAACTCTTCCTATTCAGATTACAATCAAGTCAGTTAAATGGTTTGAATGCAGATTATCTAGAGAATAATATCTTTGCTTCGAGATACGAAGGAGGATTAATATGCCTATTTTCTGCAATGATCAGTTTTATGAAAAGTTGCCATTAGTCTAGAAACGTTGAAGACATGGTGCTGCGACTGGCAGATCAGCTTTTTGGTCCCGATACTTCTACATGGACATCAAGAAAAGAATAAAGAGCAGCATTAGTGTGATTCCCGATGGTTACTTAATCGATATGACCCTGTTTACAAACTCAAGCTTTATATGGCGTCTCCTCTCTTGCCTTATGGCAAATTGTAGGAACAAATGTTTAAATTTATATAAAGGAGGTGATATTATGTGGAATGCTGAGATACTGTTATATTCAGCGACTACTTACAGCGTTGAAAATTTGAAAAGCATTAAGTCTGATGGTCCAAGTCAGTCCGTATTGTCTGACGATCGAATTTCCGAGTTCTCTCTTCCGTTAGAAGGCAGTTTGACGTTTTCTTCAGAATCAAAAATATTTACTATTGCCGTTTCAAATGTTGAATATGTGATTTTATCGAAAAAATAATACTAAATTTTCTCATTGGCTGCTCTTGAAATTGCGCTTCATGGGCAGCCTCTCCCTATTGGTGTTCTTCCAGATTTCCCTCTGTTTCATGGGCTTCGTCGAACAACAAACTCAATGATGGCTAGAGTTGTCACGATGGTTATTATGATCGGTACCAGCATTTCATGTATTTTCTGTCTATCTACTATCTGCTCATCTAGGAAATGTTTCGTCTCCTGTTTACTTTCTTTTCGGTCCAGCAGGCTGTTATAATCCGCAGTACTTCTACTGGGTTTCTTTTAGATAGTCAATCGAATACAGATGAAGGCAGCGGCCTTTCCACCGTCGCCCTTTTGGTCGTTTGTGACGATTCTGCCGTCTCAATGTGGTCGATTTCCCTTTATGGCACTCAATGGACTGTGGAGATCATTTGCAATGGCAGTTCAATTAGTAAGTATGGATTTAATGAATATCCTAAAGAATAGGATCAGTTCTGCAAGATGATAGCGCAAGTGGCAGGAAAACCCTTTCGATAAAAAATATACTCGTTATGTAATAAAATTTTGAGATTATCGAAACTAAATCATTCAAAAAGAAGGATGTAAAGACTTAAGCGAGAATATTAATATAATACAACCGCGTTTCGAAATTATTAGCTCAAAAGAGTTTATTGATCCATTATTCATCAATTTTGAGCTCTGTAGGCATTAACGAAACGAAACATGCTCGCCACGGAAAATCCTACGGTAAAAGAAATGGTGGAAACAACCAGGCCCGTAAATTATGATTTTATTTACAAAAGATGCTACCATTTACCTTGAAAGAAAATATGAGAACTTTCATGCCGTCTTAGGTAATACTGCTTAAGATACAAGAGCGGAATTTAGCGAGGAAGGTTATGAGCTGCAAGATACCATATATTTCTTAGGCCATCAATTACTTTGTTGACGCTGCTTGTGTTCTTTATTATGATTTAGTATGAAAGAACAGTGCTATTAGGGAGGTGAACGGTATGAAAGTACGCACAAAAGAAAAACTCCAGCGGGCATACAGTCATATCAATGCTAACAACCATGAGTTGGTGGCACAGATTAAGCCAAATCATGTGGAAGAGTATGAGTGGCTGATCCAGAACCATAAGCGGGCCGGTGACTATGATTACCAACACAGATATAAAAGCTACTGGGGAATGCATCGGATAGGCTTTTCATCTGAGTATTACCGAGAGTATTTCCGCTATCTGTTAGACGAAAGATGTTTTGATATTCAAGTTAAAGAGCTGGCGTATACTTTATATGAAACCCCCGTGAGGAATGATGTGCAGATGGTCCAATTTTGCTTTTGTTCTAAGCTCTGCCACATGAATAACCACAAACTTCCGATTTATGACAGTAATGTCTACAAGTTTTATGGCTTCAATCCGCCAACTACAGGACTGCCATCCGATCGCATTGATAAGATGGATGCCTTTTATCAGTTCCTGATTGAAGAATATAAAAGTATCCTGGATGAAAAAACCCTTGGTCCGTCCATTCATGCTTTCAGGAATCGTTTTGATGCGGATTGTTTTACGGATATAAAAGTGATTGACTCATTAATCTGGGCTTATCAAGGTATGTTTAAATGATCATAATTAATGGAGAGAAAGTGGCGAAAATGGCAATAAAACACTTCTAAAAGTGGATTTGGACGGGTGCATTGAAATTGAGAAAGAACATACACTCCACGGAAACCTTCAGCGACCGGGAAACCGGTAAAACGCTTTGTGTTATTGCCGATCAGAAGGTTGCGGGTAGGACGATTTAATTTATTGAAAAGTACTTATGAAAAATTGAGCATGTTGGCAATCATGATGTTGAATCTCTACTCATTGATTGATACGAAGAAAGTCGGATCAATCATGAACAATCAAGAAAATGTAAAGAAGGCTTTCGAAACGATAGTTCTATATTTATTCCATGGGAATATAAGGGGTAGGTGGAAACAAATGAAAGTAATTGGACACGCAGATGGCGACCCGAATTTTCTACTAATCATGACAAAACAAGTAGAAGACATTGTGTATGTGAAAACAGTTCACCTTGAAACAAAACAGGTAGGCGAAGAAATGAACATAGACAGGTTACTCCGTTTTGTGCCGTGTGTAGATTACGAGATGTCAGCAGACGAACTGCATGCCCTCCTGGAATTGCATGGTATAACTTTGTAGGATGCTCCCCATCGGGAAATTCTAGGATGTCTTACAATAATTACGAGTTGGACTTAATTCTCATATGAATTTTCGGATGTTTTTGACCATCTCTTCTGATAAGAAGGATTAAGCAAATTGGAGGTGGACGAAGTAATTAACCTTGAACAGATTCTAGAGCAAACAGAATTTAATATCAAATACGATATAATTCCAGATACAATTGAAACAAGGATGTATATATTTAGCACACCAGAAACACTAAGCATATGCAACTATATGGATATACATGCATTTTCAAAACATTTGAACGTATTAAGGGATGCGCTGTTCTCCGAAATACGCATTAAGGTGAATGATCGTGAATTCAAAATCATACGGTCAGATGCACCATCACCTATCACACCTTACATGAAATCGCATCAGCAAAATCAATGACAATTCATTTGGAGAGAAAGGAGTGGTTAGTTTGTTCATCATTAACAATGAAAAAAAAGAAGCTGTATCAATCAAGAGCAAGTCTTTTCAGGAACTTGGATACACGGAAAGAAATGATCTGCAAGAATGGATACGCAAAAATCCTGAAATACTTGGAGAGGAACTTCTTGTCATACAAAAAGAGTTCAGCGGATTTGGCGAAACCAACGAACGGCTTGATCTGCTTGCAACAGATAAACAAGGAAATCTCGTCATTATTGAAAACAAGACAGATGACGCTGGACGCGATGTTACCTGGCAGGCTCTTAAATATGTCTCCTATTGTTCGAGGCTATCTATAACGGACATCATAGACATATTTCAACAATATTTAATCGATCAGAAATCAAATGATATTGCTGAGGAAAGACTCGCGGATTTTTTTGGCGTAGATGATTTCAGTGAGGTTGCAATCAGCAATGATGACCAGAGGATTATACTCGTCGCAGCAAGGTTCAGAAAAGAAGTCACATCAACAGTCATGTGGCTTATAGATCATGGGGTTAGGATTAAGTGCATCCAAATTACACCCTATGAATTTGAGGATTATAGATTCCTTGAAACTGAGCAAATCATCCCAATAAAAGATGCAGAGGATTATTTAATCAAGATTGCTAATAAAAAACAAGTGGAAAGAGATACTAAAGAGAAGAATCAGAGGAGATTTATCATCAGACACGAATTTTGGACTGAACTATTAGGAAGAATGAATGCAAAAACAACTTTGTTTAGCAATATCAGCCCATCAACAGATAATTGGATAAACTGTGGCATCGGTTATGGTGGCTTGTCATATTCTCTTGTTATCACAGGAAAATTTGCGAGGATTGATCTTTACATCAACAAAAATTCACAAGCTGAAACCAAAGAGATATTTGATAGTATCATCCCATACAAGGATCAGATTGAATCGATTATTGGTACACAGCTGGATTGGGAACGGTTGGACGATGCAAAAGCGAGTAGAATTGCTTACTATTTAAGAGGCGTGAGCGTATTTAATAAAGAAGAAAGAGAAAGAATGATTGAGTTTTTTGTAAACAACATTAGCAACTTCGATAAAGCAATGAAAGAAGTACTGCCCAAAGTAATAAAGAAATAGTATTCAGTTTAAGAATTCTGGGGCGGTAAGACCAATGAAAGAGGTTGTGTCCAGCCTGATTGCCAACAAGAAAGATAATTTGGCAGATTTGTCTGACCTGATGGGAGAGCTGGTAAGTAAGCTGACTGAGGGTGGGGGAAAGTATGATGGGATATTAGAGGCTGTAAAGAAGGATGAGTCCATACCAAAACCTGTAAGAGCCATTGTTATTGGATTATTTCAGTGAGGCAGTATGTTGGCAGGTAGAGGTGAGGAGTTAGAAGAGGGGGGAGAGTAGGTGAGAAAGATAAAAAGTGAAAATGAAAAAGTGGGAAAAATAATTGAGGGTTTAAGCGCGAGGGAAAAACATTATAGGGAGTATGCCGAGAAAGTCGAGAAAATATTAAAAAGTAGGATTGATGAGAGCTCCTTATCCAGCATTTGGCGGTATGTAGAGGATCCTAAAAAGTCTTTTGGGGTTATCACATCCTACAGAGAAGGAGAGGAAGACAATGAGGGGAATTTTATTGAGTTGAAGAGCACTGTCCGTAGTATGGGTAAAGGGTATATAGCGCTGGCGGGTGGATATGAGGAAATAAAAAAAGATGGCAGCGTTGTACTTGTTAGAGAACCTTCCTTGTTCGTGCCCAAGATAAGTAAGAAGGATCTGATAGAGCTGGGAGTAAAGTATGATCAGGATAGTGTAGTTTATAAAGATGAAAGAGAGTTTAAATTAATATCTACTAGTAATCGTGGTGGTACCATAGGGTCTACCATGCTTGACTTTAAAAAAGAGGCTGGGAGAAATAATTTAGAATTGTCCAAAGAAGCTTTAAAGTCTTTCTTCTCTATGTTACTAAAGGGGTCGCATAGGGGTAGGAAGTTTGTATTTAGGGGGATTGCCGAAGGTTTTTCCAATACTCCGGGGCATGTTTTCTTCCTGATGGAGAAGTGTCCTAATAGTCATTTTTCTAAATATTATGCAGAAGATCTGAGATGGTTCAGGATATATGAAGAGTATGGAGAGTTCATAGATTAGGGGAAAATGAAGTCTGAAAAAGTTTATAGGATAATAGAGGGAATGTTCCCCGAATCCTGCAAAGCGGTATTGTATAATAAGGTAGGGAGAAAAGGCTGGGATTCCTTTATAAAATTTTGGGGAGGTATGAGAATTGGTAAAAGATGATGGTAACATGATTGACAATGTAGTGGAAGGAAATAATGATAGTGAGGTATATGAATGAGGTAGAGGTATCTGGAGAAGATGAAGTTGATATGTATGAGGAGGTAGAGCCGGTAGAGGAAGAGCATTTCCGGGTTAGTACAAAAAGACTGGCAGATGCTTTAAAGCTGTCCTCTAATGTATCCCAGGGAACCGGTAGAGACAAGGTGTCCCGGTCTGTAGGACTTGGAGTAAAGGGAAACTTGTTAACGGTGTATATGTCTGATTCCGAAATTTATGCTGAGAAGATGTATGCGAATTAATGGTTGCAGAAACACTTGTGGATGGCGTATTGGTGGTTTGGTGTGCGAAGTCATACAGGAATGAATCGGTTGTTGTGGGATGGTATCATAACGCGACGGTATTCCGAGAGTATCAGGAACTTAATCTAAATGACAAAGACAATTATTATGGTGCGGTGTACAATGTCGTTGCCAAGACGTCGGATTGTGTGCTACTGCCAGAAGGCGAACGTAACAGGTTTATATGGGCTGCTGCCAGGGCAAGGAAAAAAGGAAGGTCATATGGATTTGGGCAGGCTAATGTGTGGTATGCACGTGAGGCATCAGCCGCTCAATATATTCAGAGATTGGTTACGAATATTAATGAATATAAAGGAGATAACTGGGTTTATAAAGATTCTAAAAGTGATGTTTACCCTTAAGCAATTAACGGAAGAAGGGAAAAAACAGTACGCCATGGAGGAATTCTTATGGAAAAGCAGGAATATCTGGCAAACAGATCTGTGAAAGATTTCATGACATGGCTGGAGAACCGACTGGATAAACCTGGTTCACTGGATCATGGTTTCTACATGAAAAAAGCCAGGATGAAATGGCATTGCCAGAATGTCTATAATGCTTATGAAAAATATCATTGGCCGTTTTCCAGGTTGGAGCAGATAACCGTTATGGGCATCCAAGTAACGAAGTATTAGCAGAATTTGACCGCAGAGGGATCGATGTTTACCGAAATGACCTACAAGGTGACATCGTTGTTACCACGGATGGTCAAACGTATCGTGTTAATGTGTCACCAACAACGGTTGATGTGACAGCTCCTGAGCCTGAGCCTGAATCAGAACCAACCCCAGAACCAGCACCTGCCCCATCGACTGGTCGCGTCAATATCAATACGGCAAGCGCTGATGAATTAACTCAAATCATTCATATTAATGAAGTTAGAGCACAAGATTTGATTCGAAATAGACCATACACTTCTTTGGATCAGTTAATCAGAATAAGCGGTATCGCTGCTGGGAGATTGGCAGATATTAAAGAAGAAGGCGTGGCTTACGTTGAGTAAAAGAATCAAAGTGGTTGTCGATCGGTTCGAAGGTGAATACGCCATTCTAATGATTGGTGATCCAGAAGAGCCGGTTGACTTTCCACAAAAATTATTGCCAAAAGGAACTAAAGAAGGGTCTTGGCTGTGGCTGGATTTTGAATTGGATCCGAAGGGCGAAGCAAAGCAACGAGAAAAGATGAAGAAATTGATGGATAAGTTAGTGAATAAACATACTGGAGTAACCTCGAAAACTAAACGCTAAAAACCACCAATATGAGTATAGAAAACAAAAAAATAAACCGTAAAGTGATGCAATAAGAAAGTTCCTTAATAATAGACATCGCAAACAAGCCTACAGGAAAGCAGACTAAAAAATGGAAATCGCTCAATGAAACAATGTTGTTACCAATTAGGCAGCAGAGCTAATTTTAAAAAGTTCAAGAAAATCAAAATATCCGTTTGACTTTAATAAAGCCAATTGCGCATCAAGGTGAACATTAAACGCAGCAATCGTCGTAAAAAAAGAAATCCTCTTTTTACCTCTGGCTTTGGAATTTTCTATGCCATAGTGGTTTAAAATTCGGTTGTTAACCCGTTCAGCAGCGGTACGTTCATTCATCTTAGTCTTCCATTTAGAAGAACCCCGGGGAATTTTGGTAAAGAGCCTCAGATCCCAATCTGGGTTTGTGTAGACTACCCGGCCATAAGAAGAAGGCGAACAAAGGTCGCAGGCTTCAGAGCGATCGACTTTACCAAGAACCCTGGGACAACGCCATTTAAGGCGACAACGATCCTTGCCGCAAAACCCATTGGCAATCATTTTATGATTAACAGGACAAATGGGAATGCCCTTATCATCAATGGATAAATGAGCAGGATATTTACGATTACCTTTGTTTTTCGCATTAAGATCAATCACCTCATTGATTTTCCAATGATCAAGCAACTCGTAAGTCGGATAATTATCACTGGCACTATCGGAAAGAAACACATCCACCGTCAAATCAGGATAAAGATCCCTGAATTCGGCCAGAGCCACAACAGCAGAGATGCTATCATGGCGTTTCGCATCAATCAGCCTTAGATAGATGGATAAATCCACCTTCAGGACCTGGTTGTATGTTGAAATAAAGTAACCGGTGTAGCCATAAAACCATTGATCCTTATGGCTATTCCACCCGCAGGTTTTCACACCAAAATGAGAAGCGCCCGTTTTGATACAAGTGCCATCGCCAGAAATTGACAGAGTAGCGGTAACAAGGTCTAAATTGATTGATGGCTTGACACAAACATCAGCAAAAATCTTTTGCAAAACAAGATCAGGTCGATTGTTCAAACGTCTGCCTTGCAAGATGCGTTCAACCAAACGAGCAACAATACCCGGCCTTTTCGGGGGAAGCTTCTTACCTTTACCAACTTTTTTAGAAGATTTACGCTTCTTCCTTTTAAGCCTAGGTTTTTCATCAAGGGCAACCAAACGATTGATGAAATCATAGTAAGAAGCAAGCCCGGGAAGATCATTCGAAACAAAACCAGCAGCCGTTCTAAGAACAAAGTTGTTCCTGATTTTGAAGCACCATTCATCCAACGTAAGGCCAAGATGATTCATCAGAACAAAAGACCTAAAAATTTCAGATTGCTGATGAGAAGGTCTACCGGTACATGAATAAAGAGAAGCAATAACCGTTTTAAGCGCATCAAGATTTAAGATAAAAAACTTCGAAATCTCCTTCTCATACTCAAACAGAGCAAAAGGATCCAATTGAGCTAAAATCGAAAGTTCTCTGAGGACAAACTGCTGATACTCATCGTGAGTAGGCCAATTACCTAACATAAAAAAACCACCTTTAATTTAGAAGTAACGGTATATAAGCCGTTCATCTCGATTATTGGGGTGATTTTAAAAAGTCAAGTGTTTTGAAAATATTTAATGAAAAAGCAACAAAAAGAAAAGAAAACTGGAGGAAAAGAGAAAACCAGTCATTGATCAAACGACTGGCTTATCTGAACCAAAGAGTTTTCGAGGATATTATATCAATTAAAGGAGAAATGCTTGGAGGACTCAAAGATGAGAAACAAA
>SKMY01000254.1 GCA_007120815.1 Syntrophomonadaceae bacterium
CCGTAGAAATACATCAGCACGAAGGTGGCCACCACGGAAACGGGGATGGAGAGGGCCACCACCATGGTGCTGCGAAAGCTGCGCAGGAAGAGCAGCAAAACCAGGCCCGCCAGCAGGGCCCCTACGGCGCCTACTTCGAAGACGGACTGAATGGATTCATTGATGAAATCGGCCTGGTCCATCACCTTACGGATCTGGACCCCTTCGGGCAGGGCCTTTTCGATGTTCTCCATGGCGTTCTCCACGGCGGAAGAGACCCGTACCGTGTTGGCGTCGGCCTGCTTGCTGACTAATATCCCGATACTGGCTTCCCCGTTGAAGCGGTTGATGCGGTTGGCATCCCGGAAGCCGTCTTCCACGGTGGCTACATCTTTAAGTAAAACCGTTTGGCCGGGGTTAGAGCTGATGATCAGGTTTTCCATTTCCTGCAGGCTGGAAAATTCGCCGACGGCCCGCAGCTGGAAGTCCCTCCCTCGTTCCTGGATGGAACCGGCCGAAATATTGAAATTCTCCTGGCTCAAGGTCCGGGTGACGTTTTCTAAGGAGAGCGAGTAGTTACCCAGCAGCCGGGGATCCACCGCAACCTGGATCTCCCGGGACCGGCCCCCTACTACATCCACCGAGGCCACCCCATGGACGCGTTCCAGGCGGGGTTCCACGATGTCTTCGGCCATGCGCCTGAGCTCCCAGTCTTCCCGATCGCCGTACAGGGAAAGCTGTACGATGGGCATCATGGCGGGGTCCATTTTTAGGACCATGGGATCGCCGGCTTCATCGGGGAGAAAGCCGCGCACCAGGTCGATTTTCTCCCGGGCGTCCAGCAGGGCCATATCCAGGTCGATGCCCCAGTTGAATTCCAAAAACACCAGGGACATGCCGACCTGGGAAATGGAGCTGATGTTCTCTACGCCCTGAACGGTGGCCAGGGTTTGCTCCAGGGGGCGGGTGACCATGTTTTCCACTTCGGCCGGGGCAGCGCCTTCGTACTCGGTAATGATGGCGGCAATGGGGAATTCAAATTCGGGAAACAGATCCAGGGGAAGGCCTGTAAAGGAGACGAACCCCAGGATGATAATCACGCAGACGGCCATCAAGGTGGCGATGGGGCGCCTGATGGCAAGCTTGGACAAATTCAAGAAACCTCACCCCCAACGATATCAACCGGGTCCCCGTCTTCGACAAAGTGCTGTCCCCGTATAATGATTTGTTCGTTTTCTGCCAGGCCCGAGAGAACCTCGACGGCGTCTTCCCGGGTGAGGCCCAGTTCCAGGAGGCGTTTTTTGGCGACGCCGTTTTCCACAACAAACGCGTGGTAAGCACCGTTTTCTTCGATCACGGCCCGGCGGGGGATGACCAGGGTCTCCCTGGCTTCTTGGGTGACAAAAAGCAGGTTGGCGTGCTGGCCGATACGAACCTGTTCCGCGGGGGTGTCAAAATAGGCCTTAACGGGATAGGAGCGGGTGCCCTCCTGGGGAGCTAAGGCGATCTCCCGAACGGTGCCCGGGTATTCCTGGTCCAGGGTCGGCACCTGGATGACCACGGTATCGCCTTCTGAGGCCAGTTCCAGCTGGCGCTCGGTGATCTGGGCTTTCACGTAAAGGGCGTCATAATCCACCAGGGTGGCTACCGGGATGCCGGGGTTGAGCTCCTGCCCGATGCGGGTCATCACCGAGGAGACGGTACCGCTGACGGGCGCTTTCAGGCGGGTTTTGTCAAGGGCCAATTGGGCGGCATCCAGCCCGATTTCCGCGTCGCGGAGTTGGGCCTCGATCATGGCCGTTTCCCGCTGGTGGCTTACTTTTTCCATTTCCAGCTGCCTGGAGGCAGCGTCATACTGGGTGCGGAGCTGCCGTACCTGGGACTCCAGCTGCTCGATGTCTTTCTCCAGGGATTCTTCCTGCAGGCGCTTCTGCTCCCTGGCGCTTTCCAGGCGGGAACCGGCCGATTTGTATTCGGTTTCGGCCCGCTCATAATCGGCCCGGGGGATGATATCTTCCTTGAAGAGCTGCTGGGCCCGCTCATAACTGCGTTTGACCTCGTTGTAATAGATCTCCAGCTCGTTGATCTGGCTGTCGAATTGTTCCTGGAGTTTTTCCATCCCCAGGTTTTTGGTGGTTTCCAGTTGGGACTCGGCCTGGCTGAGCCTTTCCGCCAGCTGTTCCAGTTCGCTTTCCATGCGGTCTATCTGTCGGGGCATTTGGACCTCGCGGGCCGTATCCAGCTGGAGGCGCACCTGCTGCAGCCTGGATTCGGCCTGGCGCACCTGGGTGGCCACATCCTCGTTATCCAGCTCCACCAGGACCTGGCCGCTTTGCACCCGGTCTCCGACGCTGACGGCAATTCGTGCCACGGTGCCGTTTATCTGTGGAACCAGGGTGACGTTTCCATCGGAATCGATGGTTCCGCTGATTTCAACGTATTCTTTCAAATCGCCTGTTTTTACCCGCTCGATTTCTACAGCCGTGTTTTCAATTTCAGTGACCGCGTCTTCCTGACCACTGCCCGTGCCACAGCCTGCACCAGCAGTTATGAACAGAAAAAGGGTCGCCATGACAAAAAAGGCGGCTATGTACTTCTGAGCTGTTGGGCGATTTTGGCGGCTTAGGTGATTTAAGTGATTTAAGTGATTTGGTGAAGCGGTTTGTTTCTTAACATCCGTGTGGGTTTTCCATGTTTTCAACGTCCAGCCCCTCCTTGTTTTTCCTCTCGTAGGTTGAACCCTTCCAGGTAGAGATTTGTAAATTTCTCGCTCATGACCTCACCGCTTCCTATATCTGCGCCCTCGTGCAGGGAGTCGTGGAGGAAGGATACGATCCCCCCCAGGTAAGCCCGGGCCGCCAGGGCCGTATCTATGGGGCGGAACTCACCCGCCTTAATCCCCAGGGCAATAATCTCTTCCAGGAGGGATAACATTTTCCTGCGGGCATTGGAGACCTCTTCCTGGAATATGAGGGGAGGGGCCATGCTCTGCCCCACCAGCAGGTAGATGAGTTTCAAATGTTCCTGCAGCAGGCTTGCGTGCAGGTACGCCATCTTTTTCAACTTTTCCCGAGAAGTACGTTCTTTCTCCAGTGATTCCTTTATTCGGGAATAATATATGTCCACCGCGTGTTGAAAAGACCGGCGAAAAAGCTCTTCCTTGCTGTCAAAGTACAGGTAAAGGGTCCCTTTACCCACGCAGGCACGGGAGGCGATTTCGTCCATTTTTACCTGGTGGAACAGCTTCCCGGAAAAAACATCTACGGCCGCCTCCATGATGCGCTTTCGTTTTTCGTCTTTTACTTCTTTTTCTTGGGCTTCATTTTCTTCAGCTTCTTTTTCTTGGGCTTCTTTCGCTTCAGTTTCTTTCACTTCAGTTTCTTTCGCTTCAACTTCCCTTCTTTCTTGTTCTTCAGTAGAGGGAAACATATCAAGAGGAACGCTTTCTTGTTTTTCCGACAAGCCTGTTTTTTTTGTTTGCTCCAAGCTAACCTGATGCTTTTTTATTTCCATTTCCATGCCCCCTGCGACTTCCCGCCGCTTTTAATGTGCCGTGCCGATCCGGATAACTGACCGGTCAGTTCTGCACCTCCATCATTATACCTTTGCAAGAAAAGATTGTAAACCTTTTTTTCAGAAGACAAACCA
>SKMY01000085.1 GCA_007120815.1 Syntrophomonadaceae bacterium
GCGGGCAACATCGATCAGGTCGGCGACCACAGAGCTTCCCGTCGGCAGCCCGCCGGCTCCCGGCCCATAAAACATCACTTCACCAACGGCATTCCCCACCACGTACAGGGCATTGTTTTCATAGAGTACCGCTGACAGGGGATGGGTTAAGGGAATAAGGGTCGGATGGACCCTTAAGGCCAATCCCTTTTCCATTTCTTCACCGATGGCCAGCAGTTTAATGGCATAGCCCAGATCCCTGGCATACCCGATATCCCGCTTGCTGATGCCGTTAATGCCCTCCATGTGGACGTTACTAAACTTAACATGGCTATTAAAGGCCAGCCCGGCTAATATACAGAGCTTATAGGCGGCATCGACCCCTTCCAGGTCATTGCTGGGATCCTGCTCAGCAAAACCCTTGGCCTGGGCTTCCGCCAGGGCGCTGTTGAATTCCATGTCTTCCAGGCTCATCTTGGTTAATATATAATTTGTTGTACCGTTTATGATGCCCATTAACCGGGTAACCTTGTTGGCCCCCAGGCTGTGCTTTAGTGGCCGGATCAAGGGAATGCCCCCGCCCACACTTCCTTCGTAAAATATATTCATTCCCATTTCCCTGGCCAGGTTTAATAAGTCGGCACCGGCCGTGGCCATTAGATCCTTGTTTGCTGTAATGACGTATTTTTGATTTTTCAAAGCCCCTTCTATAAGGCGCCGGGTTTCTCCCAATCCGCCCATAACTTCAATGACCACATCAATCTCGGGATCTTCAATAATATCAGCAGGGTTTGTGGTTAAAAGGTCCAGCCCTACATTGATATCCCTTTGCTTTTCGGGATTGCGAACCAATATCTTTTTTATTTCCACCTGGGCGCCGGCCTTGCGTGTTACCTGCTCTTCATTGTTCTGCAAAATTTTTAACACGCCCGTGCCAACGACTCCCAATCCCAAAAGACCAACTTTGATCGATTTCTTTCCCATTAGAACCAGCCTCCGTTTAAAACTGATAAAAAATGAAAAAACCTGATTATTTTCCCGCTCATTATATCACCTGCCGAAGGTTTAAGCAACAAAAAGACTCTTTTAAAAACCCCTCTTGGTTCCCACAGACGCCAGATTATTCCTAACCCTCTTGCGGTCTCTTCACTACAAGGAATATCGACATGGATAATTGATTATAAATGGTACGCAGGACTTCGAGATTGTGAAGAACGGGGGAGTCGTGTTGAAAGTGCTCTGGCTGCAAGCTTTTGATTTTAGTGGGAATGTTGAAGCCGTTCTGGGTTGGGCATTGGGTGTTAAGCAGCGGGGGATTGAACCTCACCTTGTCTTGTGCAATGTACCTGAATCCCTGACCAATGCTTATCACCACCTGCTCAAAAAACATCAAATCACCTGCCAGTTTAATATAACCACACAGCAGATTAAAAATCTGATGTATTACGAAAAATACACCCTGTTTCACACGTTTCATCCATCCCTTTTCCATTTTACCGCCGATATCGGTGCTCGCATGAAAACACCCTGGTTTGCCACGTTGCCTGATTTAAACCAAACAGAACCCGGCCTTGATATGCTTCAAAAAGCTAGCTGTATCTGCTGTTCCGACATCCTGACGTATGAAAGGTTAAAAAACATTCTGTTTAACTACCCAAACACCCGCCTGGTTCAACCGGGCGTATATATTCATCCCCTTGAGGTTAAAGAGAGCTTATCTAAAACGCTCCGCATCCTGTTTATCGGTTCCAGGGCCAGTCCCGGTTTGAAAGCACTCCAGCACGCTGCTCGCCGTTTAAAAAACTGTCACGTTGAGATGATTTGCTTTGACAAGCCGGTTAAAATCAAAGACCAAACATACAGCTGGCCCCCCTTTAATGAAGGGATTTTTAAAGAATTCGACGCAGTAGCCAGTTACGGCTACTACCTTATTTTCGGGCAATCCCTGGGCTGTATTGCACTTATTCTCAACAACACTTACAGTGGTCCGGCCGAGACTTCTTATCGCCACCCTGTATCGGATTTGCAAGGCACAGATTACGATGACGAAAGACATATCAGCAGCGCGCTGATCAATGATTTAAAGGGGCTGCTAGAAGACCCCGATAAACGTAAGAAACTCCAGCAGAAACACTGGAGTCACGCGAAAGACAACCATGATTTGTTCCTTGCCGGCGAACACCTGGCCCGCCTGTACAGGCCACACAAAAAAGAATAACTCCTCTGAGTCGTCACTATCAAATGATTCCTAAGTGTGCTCTGCACATCCATCTATCGCCAAAGGCCCGTCTAAATGGAAGGCCTGTTTCTGCCTGGCCTCCAAAACGAAAGAACACCTGCCATCTTAAGGACTTATCGCCTCTGCATACCAGTTAACCGTTCTTTTCAACGCGGTATCCATGGAATGAACCGGCTTCCAGCCCAGTTCCCGGCGAATTTTGTTGGCATTTACTGCACAGCGCCTGTCGTGACCGGGACGGTCTTCAACAAAACGAAGCAGCGAGGAAGACTTGCCAAGGATATGCAAGATACTTCCGGCCAATTCCAGATTTACCATTTCCTCTTCAGCGCCAACATTGTAGACTTCTCCTGCTGAACCTCTAAGCAAAACGCTTTCCAGGGCCCTGCAGTGATCTTCAACGTAGATCCAATCCCTCACCTGCCGTCCATCACCATAAATGAAAACAGGTTCATCACGGAGGGCCTGCTTGATAACCCCGGGTATAAACTTCTCTTCATTCTGGTGAGGGCCATAATTATTGCTGGAACGCGTGATATTGACATTTAATCCATGGGTCTTATGGTACGCCCTGACCATGCAGTCTGCCGCCGCCTTGGTGGAAGAACAGGGGTTGTTGGGGGCTAAGGGCGATAACTCAGTAAAAACCCCCTCATGGTCTAAAGAACCGTAGACTTTATCTGTTGACACGTGAATAAATTTTTTTACTTCTCGCCGCTTGCTCCACTCCAGCAAGTTACAGGTTCCCAAAATGTTGGTTGTGACAAAAAGCTGAGGGTTGGCAATACTGCGGTCTACATTGGATTCGGCAGCAAAATGAACCACGGCGTCAATCCCGTTCTGAAAAACGCTTTCTACTGCCCGGCTGTCAGCAATATCCCCCTGGACAAAGAAATAGTTATTCCTATGATTAATTGCCGCCAGGCTTTTTATCTTCGAGGCATAGGTCAGTTTATCAACGTTTATGAAGGTTGTTTTAGGGTGGCGGGGGACCATGTAAAGCAAAAAGTTGCCCCCGATGAAACCTGCTCCTCCGGTCACAAGAATCGTATTAAACACACAATATCCTCCTTGTAAAGCATCTCAATGTGGCGCCCGATGAACCATCGGACGTAATTATTTCCTGACCATTCAACCAGAATACCCCATTTTTTTCAGTTCCTCTAATTTCTTCTCGTACTCATCTTGACTAAGATTTAAAGACGGTTGAGAGATTTTGTAGGCGGAGCCGTGGCCTTGTTTTGAAGCCAACTGCCTTTTTCGTGCCAACCCTGAAAAGGTTTTTTCATGGGACCATTTTTCCTGTTTTTTCATCTTTTTTCTCCTTTCAAAATGGCTTTTTATATCTTATGGAGTGCCCGGTTAAAAGGTGTAATGCGGTAACAAAAAAA
>SKMY01000060.1 GCA_007120815.1 Syntrophomonadaceae bacterium
ATAAAAACACCGTTTATGAATTTGATTATGATTTGCCCGAGGAATTAATTGCCCAAGATCCTTTACCGGATAGGGACCAATCCAGGATGCTGGTATTAAATCGATTTACAGGCGAAATTGATCACGCCATGTTCAGTCAATTACCAGAGTACTTAAATGCAGAGGACGTGCTGGTGTTTAACGATACCAAAGTGCTCCCTGCCCGTTTTTGGGGGTATAAAAAAGAAACGGGCGGACGGGTAGAATTTTTATTACTCCGTGAAATCGAGTATAATAAGTGGGACGTATTATGTTCCCCCGGTCGTAAAGCACGCCCGGGTGATGTATTTCTGTTTAAGGGTGAAGATCTTGAAGCTTATATTTTGGAAATGAATACGTCGGGGAGCCGGACGGTCTTATTTAAAACCCCGGGTCATTTAAAAGATATTTTTTCCCGAATCGGCCAGATGCCGCTTCCCCCCTATATTAAGCAAACCCTAAATAACCCCGAGCGTTATCAAACGATTTTTGCTGCAAAAGAAGGATCTGCAGCGGCTCCAACAGCAGGTTTGCACTTCACACCACGGGTTATTAAGCGGTTAAAAGAAAAAAATATAGATAAGACCTTCCTCACTTTGCATGTGGGGCTGGGAACGTTCAGGCCGGTTAAGACAGCATATATTGAAAACCACAAGATGCATCTCGAGTACTATAATTTAACCGATGCTTCTGCACAATTAATAAATAGGGCGAAGGATAAGGGTTCCAAAGTGGTTGCCGTGGGAACAACAACCTGCCGGGTGTTGGAGAGCTTAAGCAGCGAGTATGGTCGGGTTCTTTCAGGCGAGGGTGAAACCGACCTTTTTATTTACCCCGGATATCAATTTCGAGTGGTTGATGCTATGATTACCAATTTTCATCTTCCCCGTTCAACGTTGTTAATGATGATTTGTGCCTTTGCAGGAAAAGATAAGGTATTCCATGCATACAGGGAAGCGATAGAAAATCAATATCGCTTTTACAGTTTCGGTGATTGTATGCTTATTCTTTAGTATAGACTTTCCGGTCATGGTTAGATTTGACAACTTTCATCGAATGGTATAAATTATACATTTAGCAGGGTGATGTCATGTCCTTCTCATGGACAATAACCAGTACTGACGGGCAGGCGCGTAACGGAACACTGAATATGTTCAGGGGTAATATTGAAACCCCTGCTTTTATGCCTGTCGGCACCCAGGCCACCGTTAAAGCTATGACCCCGGAAGAATTGGACACCATTGGGGTAGATATCATTCTTAGCAATACCTACCACCTGTACTTAAGGCCCGGTACAGAAATCATTTCTACTGTCGGGGGGCTTCATTCATTCATGAACTGGAAACGCCCCATTTTGACTGATAGCGGTGGTTTTCAGGTTTTTAGCCTGGGGTCTATGAGGAAGGTGGAGGAAAGCGGTGTAACCTTTCGCTCTCATATTGACGGTTCGAAACATTTTTTTTCTCCAGAGATTGCCATAGACGTTCAACATGTTTTAGGTTCCGACATTATCATGCCGTTAGACCATGTGGTCCCATACCCATCGTCCTTTGACGATACGCGAGACGCCATGCTTCGCAGTAATCGTTGGGCGCAGCGAAGTTTGGACCACCACAAAAACAAGAATAAACAATCTCTTTTTGCGATTATCCAGGGGGGAATGTTTGAAGAATTAAGGGTGCGATGTTCCCAAGAACTTATTGAAATGGACCTGCCAGGATACGCAATCGGCGGTTTAAGCGTGGGGGAACCCAAAGCACTCATGTACCGGTTATTAGACGGTTTTGTACACCTGCTTCCTGAAGATAAGCCCCGTTACCTGATGGGAATAGGTTCCGCAGATGCACTCATTGAAGGGGTTAAAAGAGGCATTGATCTGTTTGATTGTGTTTTGCCTACACGAATTGCTCGAAATGGGAGAGTAATGGTTCCGGGTGGTTACTTAACCCTTCGAAATGCTGAGTATGCCAAAGACCCATCGCCAATTGACCCAAATTGTTCATGCTATACCTGTCAGCATTATTCCCGGAGCTACATCAGGCATTTAATTAAAGCCAATGAAATACTGGGCTTTCGCCTGACAACATACCACAACCTCTACTTTTTAGCGGACTTTATGCGAAAAGTGCGTCAGGCCATAAAAGAAAAAAGGTTCGATAAGTTTTACAGGACGTTTTGGGAACGCTTTAGTGATTCCCATAAATAAACCCATAAATAAAAGGAGTGTTCCATGAATGAATGAAGGTTTTGTAACGTTTTTGCCCATTATTCTACTGTTTGTTATCTTCTACTTTTTGCTTATCCGTCCGCAGCAGCAACAGCAAAAGAAACGCAAGGAGATGCTTTCCACCTTACAAAAAGGTGATCGGGTGGTCACCATTGGAGGTATTTTTGGTATTATTAAAGAGATACGGGAAGACACCCTGGTTTTGCGGATTGCTGACAATGTGAATATTAAAATGGCTCGTTCGGGTGTTGATCGGGTTGTAGCGGAAGAAGATTAATCGGCATGGACCTTTTGTAAAAAACAAAACATAATATATCTTCACTCTGCATATATAAGCAGCAGGGAAGTGTTTTAATGCGCTTCTCAAAACCCGCGAAGGAGTGGGAAAGAAGTGCAGCGAAAGACTTACGCGAAAAACCAAAGCGGTTTATATTTTCCCTTGGTTCCTTACGGCGTTATTGCAAAAGGTCTCCTGTTTTCCTTTGTTCTTTCGATATTGTTAATCGGCCTTGTGAGCATTATCTTTTATTTTTCATTGCTCACAGAAAACTTTGGGACGTATATTATTTATGGCATTACCCTGGTCTGTATTATATTCGGTTCAGTATACGTGGGTAAGCGAGTTGAAGACAAAGGCTGGTTTAGAGGAGGGGTTACTGGATTCCTTTACGTCGCCTTTCTAATAGGCCTTGGTCTTCTATTTCTTCCTGATTTGAATCTGGGTATGAATGTCGTATATCGTTTAATCATCGGTTTTTCATTTGGCGCCCTTGGTGGAATTTTGGGCATTAATTCGTAACGTTATTTACACTTTCCCCCAAAGGAGCAAGATGCCGATAAAAATAAAGACAGCACCGGCTCCTTTTTGTATGTACGCGGGGGGCAAATAACGTGAGAGTGTAGCGCCCAGAAAAACAGCCAGTAGAGATGAGAGCACCAGGGCGGTAGCTGAGCCCAAGAATATTCCCCATATGGGCCGATCTTGGGCTGCTAGAAGAAATACGGCAAGTTGTGTTTTGTCTCCGAGTTCAGCAAGAAAAACCAGTGAAAAAGTGGAAATAAAAGCCTGCCAGAAAGTCATGTTATTTCCTCCTAAATGTTTTTTTGATGCTTTGGATACATTCAAATGTTATTAATTTCATCTTTTTAACAGCTTAACCTTTCTTATTTTTTCACGACTCTTAAATATTTATAGGAAATATATCATTGACATGCCAAAAAACATATGTTAATATGCCAATAATATCATAAGGAAAATCCTGTGAAGGGGAAGAGTAAGTAAGGAACGTTTTTTCAGAGAGCCGGTGTGGGTGGGAATCCGGTAAAAGGAACCTTATCTGAATGG
>SKMY01000038.1 GCA_007120815.1 Syntrophomonadaceae bacterium
TCTTACCTTAACTTATCAGACAGGGAATTGAAAAACAGGGCAGAGCAGGCCAGGGAGGTTCTTGCCGCCTGCACGTTATGCCCCTGGGAATGCCGGGTGAATCGGCTTAACAGCCGGTTGGGGCACTGCAAGGCGCCCGCTCAAGCGGTTGTTTCCAGTTACAACGCCCACTTTGGTGAAGAGCCCGAACTGGTTGGTTATCACGGTTCTGGAACGATTTTTTTTACCCACTGCAACTTGGACTGCGTTTTTTGCCAGAACTGGGAAATCAGCCACGGCGGCTCCGGCCGGGCAGTGGACCTGGATACCCTGGCGCGCATCATGCTTTCCTTGCAGGCCAACGGGTGCCACAACATCAACCTGGTTACGCCAACACCTCATATTGCCGCCATACTGGATGCGCTGCCCCTGGCGGTACACGGGGGCCTCAAGCTTCCCCTGGTTTACAACTGTGGCGGGTACGAATCCCTGGACACCCTTACGCTGCTGGAGGGTATTATTGACATTTACATGCCCGACTTCAAATACTGGGACCGGGAAGCCGCCCAAAGGTATTCGGGGCCCTCAGACTACCCCGAAAAAGCCCGGGCAGCATTGAAAGAAATGCAAAGGCAGGTAGGCGACCTGGCCACGGATTCCAACGGGATCGCCACAAGGGGACTTATTGTCAGGCACCTGGTGCTGCCGGACAACCTGGCCGGGACGGAGCACGTGGTGAATTTCCTCTCTAAAGAGATCTCCCCCCACTGTGCTGTGAATATTATGCGCCAGTACCATCCCGCCTATCACGCCAGAAAATACGCTCCCCTGGACCGCCCTCTTCGAAGCGTGGAGTACTTTGTGGCCAGAAAAAATGCAGCCGATGCCGGGCTGCGGATTTTAAAGTAAAACCAACCGATTGTTTGTTTGAGGATTATTTATAGGCCGTTTCCACCAGGGGGATGTGGCTTGCGGTTTTTCCCCCAACCCCGGTGCTGCTGCCCATTTCTTCTATCAGTATCTTCCCCAGCCTTGAAATGCCTTCTTTAATTTCCTGCGATGATGCTTCGCTGAAAGAAAAGCGAGCGGTATTTTTCCCGGTGCCGTTGGTAAAAAAGCCGCCTCCATCAACAAAGGCCACATTTTGCCGTTCCAGGGACTTAAGGAGTATCTCCCGGGAAGACATATGGGTCGGGAATGTAACCCAGATAAAGAATCCGCCCTCTGGAACCGTCCAGTTTATTCCTGCTGGAAAATAGTTTTCCATCGAATCAAGCATTAGATCCCGCTTGGGGTTGTAGTAAGAGACCAGCTTGTGAACATGGTGGTCAATGTATTCATTTTCTGAGAAATAGAGCGCCAGGCGCTGACCCATGGTATTGGAGCAGAGATCCGTCGATTGCTTGGCAGCGATCAGCTTGTCGATCAGGTGGCCGTCAGCCACAATCCAGCCTACACGAATACCTGGAATGAAGGTCTTGGAAAAAGAGCCCAGGTATATGACCCGCCCTTCCGTATCCATGGATTTGATGCTGGGAACAAAATCACCCTGGTAGCGAAGCTCGCCATAGGGATTATCTTCGATAATAATAAAGTTAAACCGCTCGGCCAGTTCGATAAGATGACGCCTCCTCTTAAGCGACATGGTCACACCCGTGGGATTCTGGAAGTTGGGGACAACGTAAACCAGTTTAACTTTTTTGTTCTCTTTGTTTAATCGCTTGAGGGTTTGTTCCAAGAAATGGGTGCAGAGGCCCTCTTCATCGATAGAAACAGGAACAATATTGCCCTGGTAATTGTTCATGGCGCCCAGTCCGCCCACATAACCGGGTTCCTCCGCAATAACCAAATCATGGGGGTTTAGCAGAACTTTGCTGATCAGGTCCAGCCCCTGCTGCGATCCGTTGGTAACCAGAATGTTTTCCTCTTCAGCAAAGGCGCCTTCCCGGGTCATTTTTTGGGCCAGGTAGGTCCGCAAGCGTTGATTCCCCTCTGTAGGCCCGTATTGTAAAACCGATGTTCCCTCGTTGAGCACCAATTCATTCAATGCCTGGGCAATTAACGCCTGGGGAAAACAGTCGGGGCTGGGAAACCCGCCCGCGAAAGAGATCACCTCGGGGCGCTCTGTGAGCTTAAAAAATTCCCTGATTTCAGAGTTCTTCATGCAGCTGGTTCGATCGGCGTATAACATCTCCCATGACATTGGCATTTCCTACGCAATCCTCCTTATTGGATGAAACTAAAAATCCCGTCTCTGTACAGAGACGGGTTTTCCCGCGGTACCACTCTGGTTACTGCCCTGACACAACACACAAGGCAGTCTCTTAAGCTTGACGCTTTAGATAACGGCTTTCACCGGCGAAGCTTAACAGCATATGCCTTCAGCCCGCACCTCCGGGGTGGCTTATTGCCCGAACTTAACCTGGTGACCCTTTCAGCGCATCAGGTCCCTCTCTGTGAGTACTTTCGGGTTTTTTCCCCATCATCGCAATTCGTCTGGGTGTTGTTAAAAATCTTGATTTTATTATAGCAGATCCCGTTTCCCTCCGCAAGGGCTTTAAAAAATTTTCCGCAAGGTGGAATCAAATTTCTTTTTCTCCTTTTCCCACCGTGGAGATGGAAACCTTTCCCGAATCCACGAAGAAACGCATGGTCCGACCGTGGCTGCCGCCCACATCTTCACCTTTAATGGGAATACCAAGCTGTCTTAAAGCATGCCGAACCGCTTCAATGTTGTTTTCACCAACATTGAACCCGATTTTTTGGAAGTTGTAGAGTTGGCTGCCCCCGGCGATCTTTGCATAGGTTCTTCGGCGGTTCCCGCCCGCTTTTTCAAGTTCGTGAACAAGGGCCGGTACGGCCGTGTCGGCAAACTTGGCGTGGTTGAAGTGATTGCCCTTGTTTTTGAACACACTGCTGTCAGCAAGAAAAACATGGGCCAATCCCCCTACTTTTTCCCTGTAATCATAAATGGCGACGCCGACGCAGGAACCCAGCCCCACCGTAATCAACATGCCCCGGTCCTTGATAACCGCCAGATCCGCAATTTTCACATGTATGGTTTTCATATTATGCAATCCCTAGCAAGCGGAATATTTTTTCAAGCTCACCGTAATCGGGTAAGATCAAAATATTACCCTCGATCTGGCTATTAACCGTGTTCAAGGTCGTCCTCATCAAGAGGATCTCATCATCAATCATGTGAGCTTGAGCCATAACAGCCGTGATAATGGCCCCTGCCATGTCTAAAGCGATTTCCGGTGGGCTGGAATTAAGCAGCAAATCCGTCATGGTGGCAATGGCGTTGAGATAAGCCGCCGTTAAAATATTGCCGACCTCCAGCAGGGCAGACAGGCCCATTTCATCGAGCTTCCCACCTACACCGGGCATCAAGGTGCTAACCAGGTTGGAGGCGCTGTCCATGGAAAGGACAAATAGTATGGTCATCCGAACGTCCCCTGTCGACTGAATATATATGCCGGCTACAGGCGTATCCCCTCCGCCAAGAAATTCCGGCACCTCCTGCAAAGGAACCACCGTTGCGACAGGAACATCCATATTGATCTTTTGCTCTTCAAGCATTTGGGAAAGAGATGTCA
>SKMY01000152.1 GCA_007120815.1 Syntrophomonadaceae bacterium
CACAAAGCGGTGGGCTGGATGCTCCGGGAAATTGGAAAGCGGGATTTTCAAGCAGAATATGATTTTTTGTCGCAGCACTATCGCAAGATGCCGCGCACCATGCTCCGGTATGCCATAGAAAAATTCGATCCCCCCCTGCGCGAGAAGTTCTTGAAGGGGGATGTATAGGGAAGGGCACATCCCGGCTGGCGATGAGTTTCCCTGACCGGTTTGCCGGTAACGGTAACAGAAGTTCCGAATTCCTGTCACCTCTCCTGTTCACTCAGGAAACAGGGATGACATAATACGGGTGGTAGGTTTCCGGTGTGAACCCCAGCTTTAGAGCCAGCTTGAAGGAACCCACGTTGTCTTCACTGCACGCCCACAGCGGCTCATATCCTGCAGCGAGACAGTAATTGATTAAGGAAGTGCACGGGTAAAGGGCGTAACTCCTTCCCCTGAAGGCCGGATCGGTTTCAACACCCAGTTCCAGCTGAGCGCCGTCAATAAAGGAGGCAAAACTCGTGCTAACGACGCCTTGATCAGATACCAGGGAGAACCCTATGGCGTTATCCAGGAAATCCTGGCACGTATCCCAGAAATTGTACGGCACCACAGAACCGGTTACTTGTGGATAGATGATTTCATCCACATTCTTTAAATTAAACCCTTTCGGAAGGATGGTGTGAGTGACGAACAAATCCTCCCTGAACCGGAAGTTAACCCGCCGGGTTTGAATCACGCATTTACCACCGGGCACCTGGCGCGCCGGGGGATCAAGAGCGTCTCCTTTCTTCCTTAAGCGGTCACCCAACAGTTCGGCCAGGGTGTTCTCCCAGGGTTCCGGGTAGGTCAGCATCCATTTCGCGGTGCTGTTGTTTTGCGGGCCGTTAAGCAAGAAATCGGCCAGGCTGCTGTTAAAGCGGCTGTTGGCGTGTTCGCCCACCAAAAAGCTCATCCCGTATTTGTGGACAACCAGGCAGACTGTGGGCTCGATTTCACTGTCTGCAAATATGGTTCCGTGCACTTTCTGCTGCGCAACAACGATGGCAAAAAGTGCATTGAAGGGAACGGATTTTAACAACGGCAATACATTCTCATAATGCGCCAGGCCCAACCGCTTCACCTTAACCGCCTCCAGAGGAAATGTTTTTCGACCCCACTGCGTTATCCCATGCCATAAAGCCGCCGGCCTTTTATTCAAAAAGGTGATTTCTCTTCAAAACCAGGGCTTCCCCTAAAACCCGCGGGTCTGCCCCTGCCAGGGCGGCGCTTTTTTCTCAAGATATTCCTGCACCCCGGGCCCCCCCAGGTGGCGGAGACGCCAGATACCGTACAGATAGCTGAGGATCAGCACCAAAATCGTGACCGGCCAGCCGAGCAGGGTGTTTGCCCAGGCCAACCGGACCGCTTCCCCCTGCAGGAAAAGGATAACCTGAACGGCCAGCCGCATAAAAAAGAAAGACGCCCAGAACCCGGTTACCTCTCGATAGGCCGGTTTAACATCCCTACGCCAAAACCACTCCAGGGGCCAGCCGCGGGTCAAATGGCTCACCCAGGCAGCCATGGGCTTACCAGCCACAAGGCTGACCAGTGCCAGGAAAAGCAGCAGCCCGCTGGTCAGGATGGCCGGAATAAAAAAACTGGCGGCGCTGCGGGTCAGGTAGGCCAACCCCGAGGCAAAACCCGTAATTAGCAGGCCCCCCAGGGCGTACTGCCAGGTTTGCCTGCGGAGAATCCGGGCGATTCCCAAGATCCCTGCCAAACCCAAAGAAACAATCACGGCAGTTTCCAGCCCGAATAAACCGTTAACCAGCACAAAAACCAGCGGTGGAAGCAGGGCATCGAAGGTCTTGCCGGACAAGACCGTTTTTAATTCTTCCAGAATAACTTTTCCCTGGCTCATCAATTAAACCCTTTCGGTCGCTGCATAAGAAGAAGGCATGCCGCATGCCCTCAAAAGAACCCGTGCCCTCTGCGCCCTGCTGACCAACCGGCCGCCACACTCACTCACTTCACCTGACGAAGCAGTGCTGTTTTGCGGTGGCCCAAAAAGACCTCCAGCCAGTTTCCCTTGCTCTGATAGAGCGCCAGCAAAACATAGACGCTGGCGGTGAAAAACCCCAGCACCATCATCAAGACAATCCAGGTGACGGCGGCGATGATGGTTTTTTCACGGAATGCGATCCACAGGGAAAAAAGGGCAAAACCCACATAGAGATCAACAAGAGAGACGATCCCCCAGGGGTTGGCCAGCAGTTCAGCGCCATCCTGGCTAAAACTGCCGTTTACAAAACCGTTTATTAGCGCCGCTGTCATGGCAAAAAACCCTAGCCAGGCAATAACCTTCGCTGCTTTCATCGAATTTCCCCTCCTCGTTGTCGGCGCTCTCCCGGTCATGGCCTTGCCGTGCCGGAAAAGCGCCCTTTATGACACTTTTTATCGTGTTTGACAAAACCCAGACACCGGGTGATGCCTCGCTGGTTAAACACTACTCGCTGCCCCAGGACCTGGCGTGGATCCAGGAGCGGTACAGGGGGTCATCGCTGCCCTGTTGAATGGCCTGTTCCTCGTTAAGGTAAATGGCGCTGCGCTTTTCAGCCCCATAGATCCGCCGATCATCCCCCACAGGGCAAACCTTGATGCAGATACCGCAGGGATATCGCCGCTGGGCGGTTAGCTTTTCATGCCACAGGCGGCAGGATTCACGGTGGAAAAACACGGAAGGGTTTTCACCTGCTTTTTCCTCCAGGGCGGCACAGGGGCACAGTTTAATGCACAGCCGGCACCGGATACACAGTTCGTCTGTCATCACAGGGTCAGGGGAAAGGGGGCGGTCGAGGAAAATGGAAGCAAAACGCGCCCTTGGCCCGTACCGTTCCGTCAGGATGCTGTTATTCCAACCCATGGTGCCCAGGCCGGCAAAATAAGCGGCCGTCCTGTGATCAAAGGCAGCGTGGGGTTTATCTTTCAGGTATTTTAAGCTGCCGAAACCGTCTCGGGGAAAGAACGAAGCGGCCACGTCCATGCTCAACAGGTACTTCACTGCCCGGAAAGCCAGGCGGTCCAGCTCCCGGTTGCAGCTTCGATATAATTCCATGTGGTATGCCGATGGGGTGGTTTCAACGACGGGTAAGGGCATGGCCATCCCGAATACAACCACGCTTTGAGCGGAAGGCCAAACCAGCCGGGGAGAAAAGGTGTCCAATCCGGGCCCTTTTTGACTCCAGCATCCTGCCGGAGCCACCCCGACCAGGTCTGCTCCTCCCTGCTTCAAAAAAAGGGTCAGTTCTTCTTTCAGATGATTTTCCTTCATGCATCGCTCTCTTTTCTCGCCTGGAGTATCAGGCGGGCTTCTTCTGTCAGGACGGGGTTCCCCTCCCGGACAAACCGCTCGGCCGTTTCGGTGGTTTTACTGGAATCCAGGGAAGAAAGGGCTTTAAGGGCGATAATGCGCGAAAGGTATTTTGGTGCATAGATACGATAAGTTGAATGATTGTCTGGATTGAACCCCCTGATGTAGCCTTTTCGTACAGGTTTGCCGTAGGTATGCAGGGATATCGCTGTTTTTCCATCGA
>SKMY01000284.1 GCA_007120815.1 Syntrophomonadaceae bacterium
CTCCCATGGGGTTTCTCATAGGAGGGTTCTGATGAAGCATTTTAAGATTCAACTGGTTCGGCCACCAGTCCCGATTCGCGGTGCCACGGCCACCAGTCCTATTCTTAGTCATTCCTGTTACTGGACACTTCCTTTTTTCATCCATAAATAATCCTCCTTAAATTAAAGTATTAAAAAACCGGGGTAACAAACAACCGTTGTCAGCTTCTTCTTTTCCTTTCGTATATGGGAGAACGTCCTTTGTGCCACGCGGTTTAGATTATCTGTTGAATAAATAAATAGCTATTACTGATTGATTATATATATTCCTCAAAAACAGTTAGAATCCTGCGGATGGTTAAAAATATTTTCATGTCCAGCAATAAATGACCCCTAATTCACTTCATTTAACTAAAACCGTAGCCATTTTTTGTGTGTTTATAGCGATCTTTTTAATCTGACTGCTGGTTTACAATATGTTATAATGTAACAACTTAGCAGTCTTGAAAATAGCACATAGGGGTTCAGGATTACCTGTGAGTAACCGTTCAGGCTCGATCAAAAGGCTTTGCCGGTCCACGCATGCTAGAAAGAACTAGGAAATGGGGAAAATAGATTAATGCCTAAAGTGCCGGATATTATTATGCAACAGCCTAAAAATATAAGAAACTTTTGTATCATTGCCCATATTGACCACGGCAAATCCACCCTGGCGGACCGATTCCTGGAAGAAACAGGGAGTTTGCAGCAAAGGGAAATGCGTGCTCAGGTTTTGGATCAGATGGACCTGGAAAGGGAAAGGGGGATTACGATCAAGCTTCAGGCGGTACGCCTCCTTTATCACTCCCGGGAAGGGGGCGAATATATCCTCAACCTTATCGACACCCCCGGTCATGTGGATTTCAGTTATGAAGTTTCACGCAGCCTGGCGGCCTGTGAAGGAGCCCTCCTTGTTGTTGATGCGGTCCAGGGCATTGAAGCCCAAACTCTGGCCAATACTTACCTGGCTATGGAACATAACCTGGAGATTATTCCCGTAATCAATAAGGTAGACCTTCCCAATGCGGACCCGGAAAAAGTTAAAAAAGAACTGGAGGATGTGCTCGGCCTGGATGCTTCCGGGGCTATTCTCACTTCGGCCAAAGCGGGAATCGGGATTGGAGACGTGCTGGAGGCCATCGTGAAGCAAATTCCGCCACCCCAAAGTGCCGATGCATCACCCCTGCAGGCTCTGGTTTTTGATTCCCATTACGATCCTTACCGCGGGGTTGTTGCCTATGTCCGGGTTAAGGAGGGCCGCCTCAAAAAGGGAGAAAAAATTACTTTTATGAACGGTGGTAAAACCTTCGAGGCCGCTGAAACAGGAATCTTCCGGCCCGTGATGACGCCGGTGGATATATTATCATCGGGGGAAGTGGGTTATATTATCGCCGGTATTAAGGGAGTTAAGGATGCGCAGGTGGGGGATACTATTACGGCAGCCGCCAATCCGGCCCCTACCCCCCTCCCCGGCTACCGCCCGGCCATTCCCATGGTTTACTGCGGCCTTTTCCCTCTGGAAAACGTTAACTTTGAAGACCTGCGGGAGGCCATGGAAAAGTTAAAATTAAACGATGCGGCCCTTATTTATGAGCCGGAAAATTCTGCCGCCCTGGGGTTCGGCTTCCGCTGTGGTTTTTTAGGGCTTTTACACATGGAGATTATCCAGGAGCGCCTGCAGCGGGAATACCAACTTGATCTTCTGGTTACGGCACCCAACGTTGCGTACCAGGTCACTCTGAAAAGTGGGGAAGTGAGGATTGTTCATAACCCCGTTAATTTTCCTGAGGTGGGGGAAATCGAAAAGGTTGAAGAGCCCCTGGTGCGGGGCAGGATCATGGTTCCGGGTGATTATTTAGGCAGTGTGATGGAATTATGTGAGGAGAAGCGGGGAAAATTTAGTAATATGGAGTATTTGGATTCGGGCCGGGTTCTCCTCACCTATAACCTGCCCCTGGCGGAAATTATTTTTAATTTCTTTGATTTACTCAAGACCAGGAGCAGGGGTTATGCTTCCCTGGATTATGAATTAATCGGTTACCACCAGTCTTACCTGGTGATGGTGGATATTTTGGTAAACCGTGAAAAGATGGATGCCCTTTCCTTTATCGCCCACCGGGACCGGGCCTACCAGCGGGGCAGGGAAATGGTTGAGAAACTGAAGGAAGTTATCCCCCGTCAGCTTTTTGATGTATCTTTGCAGGCAGCTATCGGCAATAAGGTAATATCCCGGGAGACGATCAAGGCGCTGCGTAAGAATGTAATAGACAAATGTTACGGTGGGGATATTACGCGGAAGCGGAAACTTTTGGAAAATCAAAAAAAAGGAAAAAAACGCATGAAACAGGTGGGTAACGTGGAAATCCCGCAGGAAGCCTTTATGGCTGTCCTAAGCGTCAGGGATTAGTGTAAAAAATGGGAGGTATTAACTTTGAAAAAAGCAATAATTGAAACAGAAAAGGGAAAAATGATAGTGGAACTCTTTGATGAAGACGCTCCACAAACAGTGGCCAACTTTGAGAAGTTGATCAAGGAAGGGTTCTATGATGGGTTGACGTTTCACCGGGTAATTCCCAATTTTGTAATACAGGGGGGATGTCCCAAGGGCACCGGTTCGGGGGGCCCGGGCTATACAATTAAATGTGAAACAGCTAACAGTCCAAATAAACACCAGCGGGGCAGCCTTTCCATGGCCCATGCGGGCAAGGATACGGGAGGCAGTCAGTTTTTCATCTGTCACAGTCCTCAACCTCATCTGGACGGTAAACACACCGTATTTGGCCGGGTGACTGAGGGGATTGATGTGGTGGATCAAATCAGTGCGGGAGATAAGATGGTAAAGCTCACAATTGAAGAGAAATAGTGATATTCACCTTTTTTCCCAGAATTACTTGCAAATCCTTTTCTATTGTGATATACTTGCTAACAGTGTTAAAAAGTTGGAGAAAGTTGACCATCTTTAAGCCTCCTGGCTACCGGTAGGACGTAAGGTGCTTGATGTAATTCCGCTTTTTGAACAAAATTTTTAAGGGAGGCAACAAAAAATGGATGGCAAAGTAAAATGGTTTAATGCGGACAAGGGTTATGGGTTTATCGAAAGAGAAGATGGCGAAGATGTTTTTGTTCATTTCTCAGCAATTCAGGGAGAAGGATTTAAAACACTGGACGAAGGTCAAAGCGTATCATTTGATATCGTAGAAGGCAATCGTGGCCTGCAGGCAGAAAATGTGGTTAGACTGTAAAGGCTAAACATATATTTTGAAGTCAAGGGCATTTCCGGATTTATCCGGAAATGCTTTTACTTTTTTATAGTTAAGGGAAAAATAGATTTAAAGAAGGAAATAACAGTCGTCCCACGGGCGATATCGTCGTCTGTTAGGACAAGAGATGTTTGATTAATAAAATAATAACCAGGAAAAAGGAGATTCAAGAATATGTTTTTTAAAGAATTGGGCCTAAGTGATACTGTACTTAAGGCTGTGTCCCGTATGGGTTTTGAAGCGACCACGCCGATCCAG
>SKMY01000092.1 GCA_007120815.1 Syntrophomonadaceae bacterium
CCGTCAGGGTGGCCAGAAAACAGGTGTTCACCGAGTGAGCGAACATGTACTCTTCTGTTGTCCGGATATCCATCAGGTTAACCACCACATCCCGACTGTTGAGCAGTTCATCAATAATCTTGCCGACCGTGCGAATCACTTCTTTATCTTCCAACAGGATGGATTTATTGTCGTCCTTGCCTTTTTCTACCTTTGACATGACGTTTTTTATTAGAAAGCGGGCTTCCAACCGGGTTCTTTCCGTAACCACGTCATCCACCTCTACACCGTCCAGGCGGCTGTCGTAAACATAGAGGTGATAGATGCCCAAACCTTTTAAGTAGCGTGCATAATGGGGCTTCACCTCGGCTCCCGTGTTTAACAGCACCTGCCCCCTCGAGCCGTAAACCGCTTTGGCCGCCACCATTCCCGGCTGTATCTGTTCCAGGGATATTCTTCGCATCATGGTCTTGCTCCGCCTTCCTTACCGTTGTGGTCCGGTTCACCGGATTCATTATCAAATTTGCGCATCATATCAACGAAAGCACCGGCAATTTTGGGATCAAACTGGCTTCCTGAGCCGAGCTCGATCCGATTTAGCGCATCCTCAGGCGTAATTGCTTTTTGATAAACCTGGTCATGAGTCATCACGTCGTACGCGTCGATGACGGAAATTAATCGGGCCAGCAGGGGAATGCCCTCCCCCTTCAAGCCCTGGGGGTAACCTGTTCCGTCCCAATGCTCGTGATGGGACAGGATAATATTGGCAACCCGGGACAGTTCACCGGAAGCCAGGGTGATATGGTAACCTCGCTCGGGGTGCTCCTTGACCAGCTCCCATTCCTCCTCGGTGAGGGGTCCAGGTTTCAGCAAAATTTGCTCTGATACAGCCAATTTGCCGATATCGTGAAGGGAAACAGCCATGACGAGATCATCCATGAGGCTGTCGTCCAACCCCAGGCACTCGCCCAGGCTGACTGACAAAGCCTGCATCCGCCAGATATGCTCCTCGTTTTCATAGCTTTTATTACCCAGGGACCTGAGCAAAGAGGAAATAACCAGTATGCGGAAATCTTTGGCTTCTATAATTTTTTGGCTGTACATTTCGGTTTCTGCTTTTTTAATCAGTTCCTGGATATCCAGTTCAGGCACTGTTTTCGTCGCACATCCAAAGGCAATGCTCAGTTCAATCGGATCCGGGTACAATTGCTTGCATGCCTTTTTGATGCGCAATAAAATCTTTTCCACATTTTCTCGGCTTGTCCGGGGCAGCAGGACGGCAAACTCATCCCCCCCCCAGCGGCAGACAATATCTTCCCTACGGGAGTGTTCCTGTAACAGATTTGCCGCCCGGATAAGAAGTTTATCCCCCTGCTGGTGGCCGAAGGCATCATTAACCAGTTTCAACCCATTTACATCGGCGATAATCAAGCTTAAAGGGAGCTGGCGGGACGTGTCAAGCCGGTTTAGCTCTTCTTCGAAAAAAGCCCGGTTGTACAGCCCGGTGATCTTGTCATGAAAGCTCAGGTAACGTATTTTTTCTTCTGCCCGCCGGCGTTCCGTAATATCGAGAACAACCAGCATGATGCCGGTTACATCCCCAATGTTGTTGCGCAGCGGGGCCGTAGAAAGGCTGATATCCACCAAAAAACCATTTTTCTTCGTGTAACACACTTCTAAACCGGTAAAGGATTTACCCTTCATGACATCTTCATACAATTTGTCAAAATCGCCCTGTTCGTTATCGGGGATCATTGGAGGGGGTCTACCCAATACCTCGCGTTCCGACCAGCCGAAAAGAGACTCCGCAGCGCTGCTCCAACTGGTTACCAGACCTGCGGAACTCAAGGAAACAACCGCCAGGGGGGAGGCGTGGATCAGGGTGCTGAGTCGTTCGTTACTTTCACGCAGGGCTTCTTCAAACATTTTGCGCTCCGTAATATCTGCACCGGTCCAGATAAAGTATTTAATCCCACCCTCACCGCCCAACACCGCCGTGTTGGTCCACAAAATCAACCGGGTGCTTCCATCTTTGGTAACCCAGGAGTTTTCAATACTATAGGGCAAATCTACTGGAGTGAGTTCTTCGAAAAAAGCTCTGGCCAGCTCAACTTCATCCTGTTGCAAGAAAATATCCCAGTAATAACAACCGGTTACTTCCTTTTCCGAATATCCCGTTAGTTGCTCTATGGCGCGATTGAAACAAATAATACGTCCCTGGGGATTAAGAACCACGAGAAAATTTCCGATGGTGTCTATCACGGTTTCTATGAAATCCCTATCCTGTTTCATGCCCGAAATGAGATCCTCTTGCTTGTTCACTCCATTAACCTCACGGGCTGGAACGTTTTTCTCAAGCTCATCGATAATATTTTTCGTAGCTTCATCATGTTTTTCCACAACAGCACCCCTTACTGTCCTGAGCAAAAGGAATAACCTTAAACAACAGCAATCAAATCAAAACTTAGCCTAAACCCCACTGCTTTCACGCGAATTCGCATTCTATTCCTGGAATCGCAAGATTTGTCAAAAAACGTATTCTCCATAAATAGTGATAATTCCTGCTTTCTTACAAAAAAGTACGCTTTACGAAAAGTGCGGGAAATGGTAGGATGATGTAGCACAGAAAATACCACGACCGATACGCAGCGATAGTGATTTCGTGCTCAGGTAAAACAGAACAAGTTTACGTACCTTATGATACCTGGCCATTATTCTTCAACTTTCAGGAGGTGTACCGTGTACTATTACAGCACAAGGGGTGCAGACCGCCCAGTGAAAGCGTCTGAAGCCATCAAACAGGGCATAGCCCCGGACGGTGGGCTTTTTGTGCCCACTGAAAAACTCCCGACCCCTAAATATGAAAATATGGCGGGGCTTTCCTATTTCCAGCTGGCGGCAAACCTCTTAAAACCCTTTTTGGATGAATTTTCGTTGGATAAGCTATTACACTGGACACAAAATGCATACGGAGTGGACCGGTTTAACACGCCTGATACAGCCCCTGTCCACCGGTTAACCGATGAGCTTCATGTCCTGGAACTATGGCACGGCCCCACCTGTGCCTTTAAAGACATGGCCTTGCAGCTCATGCCATACCTGTTAGCGGGTTCCATGGAAACAACGGAAGAGCAAGATGAAGTGGTTATCCTGGTTGCAACTTCTGGAGATACCGGGAAAGCCGCCCTGGAAGGCTTTGCCGACGTGCCGGGAACAAAACTGATCGTTTTCTATCCGGAGGAAGGGGTCAGTGAAGTCCAAAAGAAGCAAATGATCACCCAGGAAGGCCGCAATGTCTTTGTTGTGGCCGTCCGGGGAAATTTTGATGATACCCAGGGCGGCGTAAAGGCCATATTCACTGACCATGACGTGAACCTCAAGCTTAATGAGATGGGATTTTGCTTCTCATCGGCCAACTCCATCAATTGGGGCAGGCTCACTCCGCAGATTGTCTACTATTTTTCCGCCTACCTTCGCCTGCTAAGCGATGGGATTATTGCGCCGGGGCAGCCGGTTAATTACGTGGTCCCCACCGGCAATTTCGGCA
>SKMY01000206.1 GCA_007120815.1 Syntrophomonadaceae bacterium
GCTTTCTTGACAAACCTGAAAGGTACATCTTCACGGAAGTGCCTGAGCAGATCACCGGCTTCATCGACAAAGAATATCTGCTTGTGCAGCACACCTTTTACCATAACCTGATCGGTGCGGGCTTCCGCTTCCAGGTTGACAATTTCCCCTATGATTTCCAGAATCTTGGTCGGCTTCTGGGGTAGAGTCACCGTGGCGCGAACGGTTTCTTTCTGCAGAACGTCAACCACCACGCTATCTACTTTGAGCAACTTCCTGAAGACTTCGATACCCGGTCCTTTCACGTCGGTGACCACTTCAATCTGCAGGGTTTCTGTAACCTTAACAAAGGCTTCTACCACCAGGACCTGCCTCAGTTTGCGGCTGGGCGGATCGATCAGCTCAAACTCATCCAGAACCACGGTTACATCCACCTGAACCTGGTGCCCGGGCCTGGCTCCGGGGATATCAATGGTTCGGGTAAAAGGAATGTCTTCTGAAGCATGACGTACCAGGTCGCCTTCGTCCACCAGGAAAATCTGCTTGTGAATAACCCCTTTGACGATGACAACATCATTTTTAACCTCAGTTGTGACATCCCTCACGGTGGGTATGATTCGGAAAATTTTTTTGGCTGTGATAGGCAGCGTAACGGTTTTATCCAGGGTAAAAACGACCGTGTCTTCCCCCACAACGCTGTCTACTTTTAATAGTTCCTTTTCTTGTTTAATGTCAGGTCCTTTTACATCAAGAACAACTTCAATCTGTTCCGTTACAGTGACCTTGACAAAGATCTCTAAGATCACCGTTTGCCTGACCGTCTGGGCATTGTCCAGTTCGGTATCCACACTCAGGATGCGTACATTGACCTGGGCTTTCATATTGGGAGAGGTTCCGGGAATATCGACGAAAGCGTTAAAGGGAACATCTTCCGGTGTGTGGCGAACCACGTCCCCTTTATCGACTACGAACAGCTGCTTGTGAATGACACCGGAGACCATAACCCCGCCTTCCCGGACTTCCGTTTCTACATCGGTGACTCGAGCGATTACGTCAAAGATTTTGATAATCTTAAAGGGCAGCTCAATCGTGGCTTCCACCGTTTCCCTAACGGTATCTTCTCCTACTACCCGGTCAACTTTAAGTAAGCGACGCTCTACAATGAAATCTTTTTTTGTCATAATTTATTTCCCTCCTTTCCAACGCTTTAACAAGCTCACTATAATATATACAATTGCCCTTGCAACTGTGACTTGAAAGATTAAGAAATGAAGCCAGGCTTATTAAAAAGGTAAAAGAACCCTTTCATGCTGGTGTTTACAAAGGAAAATCCTTTTTTTTGTAGAAAATATAAAGAAGCCCTTTATGAAGGAGCAAAAACAATGACTTCCCTTTCAAACACCTTGGAGTTAAAGAAAGCACGAATTCCATTTCATTATTACGGAAAAATAGATAGAGAGCGCATTCCCATTATCTTTATTCACGGGGCAGGCGGAAACGGCACCCTGTGGACCCAGCAGATGGAAGGGTTGTCCAACCGCTATGCCCTTTTGGCTGTAGATCTGCCCGGTCACGGCAAATCCGGGGGAAAGGCGGCAAACCTGATTTCGTCCTACCGGGATTACTTGAATGATTTTTTAGAAAGTGCCGGGGTTTCAAAGGCCGTCCTGTGTGGGCATTCCATGGGTGGAGCCATAGGCCTGGATTTTGTGCTAACGTATCCCGAAAGTGTTGAAGCGCTTATCCTTGTGAGTTCCGGGGGCAGGTTGAGGGTTGCTCCAAAAATCCTGGAAACCTATCGACAGGGGCACACAAATCCATCCCTGGTACGACATCTTTACGGTCCCGATGCCCCGGAGGATCTGGTTCGTGAAGGAGAAGCCATGCTGGAAAAAGTGCCTCCTGAAACCTCCTATGCGGATTTTTCAGCATGTGACCGGTTTAATGTCATGGATCGTCTGCATGAAATTGATCGCCCCGTGCTGATTATATGCGGAGAACATGATGGGATGACTCCCCCTAAGTACAGCCGCTTTCTGTGTGAAGCCATTAACGGAGCCCGCCTGGAACTGCTTCCAACAGGAGGGCACATGATCATGCAAGAAAAAGGGGATGACGTTAACTCCGCCATTGACCGGTTCTTGAAGGATCAGCAGATCACGTCATAGTTGACGCAGTGTGCTGTCTTAAAGAGATACATGCTCAAAAAGATAATAATGAGGGATAAAAACATATCGAGGTTGGAAATAATGGAAACAAAAACCGTTGCCATTGTCCCTGCATACAACGAGGAATACCGAATTTCTACCGTGTTGGACGTCATCCACTCCAGTGCTTTCGTTGATGAAACCATTGTTGTCGATGACGGTTCCGAGGATGGAACAGGCCAGGTTGCCAGGAGGCATCCCGTTACACTGCTGCAGTGGAAGGAAAACCGGGGTAAAGGAGCTGCCATGCAAGCAGGGTTGGACCATGCTCAAGGGGCCAAAAACGTTCTTTTCCTGGACGCCGACCTGGTCAATCTTTGTCATGAGCATATTGAAGCGCTTCTAAAGCCCCTGGAGGACCCATCGACGGCCATGAGTATTGGGGTTTTTCGTGCCGGAAACAAAAACAGTGTGAATTTGGCTCAGAACTATTTTTCCATATTAAATGGCCAAAGAGCATTAAACCGGGCATTTGTAGATATGTTGCCCGACCTGCGCTGGTCCCGTTTTGGAGTAGAAATATTGCTGACCCGGTTTGCAGCCTTGACACAGCAAAAAGTCGTTTATCCGGAGCTTCATGGGATTACCCATGTTATGAAAGAAGAAAAACTGGGTTATTACCGGGGATTTCTCTATCGTCTGCAAATGTACCGCGAGTGCCTTTACGCAATGTTTAATTACAAAAAGATGATCAAGAACCATCCTGGGAATGTTCCAGCGTATTTTTTGCAGAGGCTTTAAAACCAAAAAAATAGTCTTCATCATAAACCGTTATGCCATACGCCCTGAGCAAGGCGGCTGTTACACCGGACCCCGGGCGCTTAACGTTTTTAAAAGAGCCGTCATAAATTTGGTAACACCCGCATGAAGGGCTCCCGTTTTTCAAAAAAGCCCCTTTAACCTCATAAAGAAGGGCAAGATATAATGTCTCCCGTGCACCTTTTAAAAACATGCGGGTCACATTTTCTCCCTGGTTGTTGATAACAACCGCTTTCCCGGCCAGCACATCTTCACCCCGGCCTCCCTGAATTTCCGCCAGGTGTCGGGGCGTGGGAAGGCCTCCTAACTGTTCCGGGCAAATGGGTATTAACTGTTCCAGGGGAACAACTGGCGCATCTTGAGGAAGGCGGCTCTCACCGTCGTAACGAGTTCTTAAGCCCAAAAGGCAAGCGCTGACCAGGTACATGATTGAAACCCCCGATGGCGTATTTACTATTATTGTAACGCTTAAAGCACAAGAACGCAATCCGTAATCCACCGATTTAAAGACAAGGAGGAGAAAAGCTATCATGAAGAAAAAAGAAGGTGAAGAAAAAAGAGAAAAATATAACCTGGGTGTTACCCTGGAAAAGAGTATTCAAGATCTTGCCCGGCTGGAACCCAAGGATGTCTGCTTAAACAGCAGTGTGATTTTTAACCGGGAGAAGGAAAGCTACGTCGTACCCTATTTGAACCGGACGTACCTGGTCAACCACAACACGGGCGACGTAATGAACATGGAAGACGGCCAAAAGGCCCCTATCCACTTGCAGATCCTGTTTTTACATTACCTGGCTACCGCCGACGGCACCCCATTAACGGGAGAGTGGATCACCTTTAAAGAACTCCCCGGCGGCCAAATTTACGTTGATCCTTACCAGGGACGAACAATCAAGCCGCTGCTGAAGTACTTCGGGCAGGACCCCCACCAGTTTCTTGAGATCGCCCGGTCCTTAGGTGGTGAGCCAGAGACTTTCGGTGATGTCAGCGTCATAATGCGCCCCTTCCCAAAAATTCCCTTGGGTTTTCTTTTCTGGGAAGGCGATGATGAATTCTCGCCGTCAGCAAACATCATCTACGATTCTTCGGCACCCCACTACCTGCCCACAGAAGATTATGCCCTGCTTCCGGGACTGATCATTTGGGAAATGGCTGCAAAAAAGCCGAAGTGATCATAAAACCGATGAAAGAGTTTATCACACTAAAAGGGTTTTTTCTTCAACACAAAAGGAGATATCTTTGGGGCGTTCTCTGGCTGCTGGGAGCCGATTCCCTGCAGCTGGTCACGCCGCGGCTTTTAGGGCTGTTCACCGATACGTTGCTGGTGGAACAGCCCAATATTTTGCAGCTGCGCACCTATATTCTTATCATCCTTTTGTTGGCCCTGGGCATTGCTGTTTTCCGTTACATGTGGAGAATTTATATTATCGGCGCCTCTCGGATGCTGGAAAAATACCTGCGCGACAAGCTTTTTATGCATCTTCAGTACCTTTCTCCCCGTTTTTACCTGCAACACCGGACCGGCGAGTTAATGGCCCACCTGACCAATGATATCACAGCCGTGCGAACCTCCCTGGGCTTGAGTGTGGCGCTCATGGTAGATGCCGTTTTTTTGACCATTGTTGCTCTTGTACTGATGCTTTTTACAGTGGATATCCGGTTGACTTTATTGGCCTTGATTCCCATGCCTCTTTTAGCCCTGGCCTCCCAACGGTTAGGCCTAAAAGTGTATGCTCATTTTTTAAAGGTCCAGGAAAGCTTTGGCCAGCTGACCACTGCCGCCCAGGAAAACATTACCGCCATGCGGGTCGTACAGTCTTTTACCCTGGAAGACGTGGAAAGACAGCGTTTCCGAGACACATCCAGGGCATACATGGAGCGCAATTTCAATCTTTACAAGTTTTGGGGGTTATATGATCCTTTAATTTATATAAGCGGTATGATAAGTTTTGTTATTGTGATCATTTACGGCGGAAACCTGGTTATCCAGGGGGAAATATCTATCGGAGATTTTGTTGCCTTTAACGGCTACCTGGGATTGTTAACCTGGCCCATGCTGGCCCTGGGATGGGTTGTGAACATCACCCAGAGAGGGCGGGCATCCATGGAGCGGATTAACCGGCTGCTGGAAACCCGATCGGAAGTTTCCGATGACCAGGAAACCCGGGGCAAAGATATTGAACCCTTTGAGCCTCCCGGTAGGGGTGCTGAAAATGCTGCATCGGGGGACATTGCTTTCAAGGATGTGTCTTTCCGATACGACCGCCTGCAACAACCCGTTCTTGACCGGTTGACCTTTACCATTCCCCGAGGCTGTATGACGGTCATTGCCGGCCGAACAGGTAGCGGTAAAACGACGCTTCTTTCCCTGCTGCTGCGCTTTTTTGAGCCCGATGAAGGCGCCATTTTTGTTGGCACATATAACCTGCGGGAAATCCCCGTATCCTGGTGGAGAAAACGTATCGGCTACGTTCCCCAGGACAACTTTATTTTTTCCACCACCATTGCAGAAAATATTGCTTTTGCCAATCCCGATGCTACCATGGAAGAGATCCGCCGGGCCGCTGCTTTAGCTGTATTGGACCGGGAAGTAGAAGGGTTCCCAAACGGGTATGATACTGCGGTCGGCGAACGGGGCGTGACCCTGTCGGGCGGGCAGCAGCAAAGGCTTTCTCTGGCCCGGGCCATCCTGGCCAAACCTGAATACCTGGTTTTAGACGATGCCCTCTCTTCGGTGGATATGTCTACGGAAGAGCAGATTTTAAAAAACCTTTCTGGCCCCGACTTCCAGTCTACCATGATTGTTGTTTCCCACCGGCTCAAGGTATTTGAATCTGCCGATAAAATTCTGGTCCTTGAAGGGGGACGGCTTGTGGAAGAAGGGGATCACCCGGCACTTATCGAGAAAAAAGGCCTGTACCACAGGTTATGTGAAGACCAGTACTGGGATGAAATGATGGGATAGAGAGGGAAAAGCCATGCACCATCACAAGCACTTTCACGAGGAACAAGACGTTCGTTACGATCCAAAATTGTTCAGGCGTATGCTGGCCTATGCGTTTCCCTACCTTCGCTCGCTTCTCGGGGCTTTATCCATCATTTTGCTGGTTACAGGTATCCAGCTTGCCCAGCCTTACGTGCTGAAAGTTGCCATCGATGATTATATCCTGGGCCCGGGATCACCTGAAGGACTGCAAGCCCTGGGACTTTTGTTTTTGCTGCTTTACTGTATCGCCATGGTCTTGCACTACCTGCAGTTCAACCTGCTCATGGGCACCGGGCAGCGCATTATTAATGACATCCGCAACGATGTCTTTGCTCACATGCAGACCCTTTCCATGCCCTTCTTTGACCGCAACCCCGCCGGGCGGCTGATTACCCGGGTGACCAACGATGTCGAAACGCTTAACGAAATGTATACCAGCTTCCTGATAAATTTGTTTAAAGACCTGTTTATGCTGATAGGGATCGTGATCATCATGCTTCGCCTGCATGTTACTCTGGCTCTGCTGACCTTTAGTATTATCCCGCTGGTCGTACTGACCGTGGTGGTCTACCGCAAAAAAGCCCGCCAGGCATACCGGGAATTAAGGCGCCAGCTGGCCCGGATTAATGCCTTCAATGCTGAAAACATTGAAGGCATCCGCGTTATCCAGGCTTTCTTACAGGAAAAAAACAGGGGATTTCTTTTTAAACGCATTAACCACAATCACTACCTGGCCAGCTTAAGAGAACTCAACGTGTTTGCTGTATTTCGTCCTGCCATGGACCTATTTCGTTCCCTGGCGTTGGCCGTGCTGCTCTGGTTCGGCATGGGGCCTGTCATCCAGGGGGTGATCCCCTTTGGGGTTTTATTCGCCTTTATTACGTACGTGGATTTGTTTTTCAGGCCTTTAAACGACCTGAGCGACAAGTACAATATCCTCCAGGCCGCCATGGCTTCAGCGGAACGGATCTTTGAGCTGATGGATAAAAAACCCGAGGTTTCCTCTCCAAAACAGCCTGTCCACCTTCACCAGGCTCTCGGTAAGGTGGATTTTAACAACGTGTGGTTTGCGTACGAGGATGAACAGTGGGTGCTTAAAAACGTATCATTTACGGTAAACCCCGGGGAAACGGTAGCGGTGCTTGGTCCTACCGGGGCGGGGAAAAGCTCACTGATTAACCTGATTAACCGCTTTTATGATGTAAATAATGGAACGGTCTTGATCGATGGGTATAACGTAAAGTCAATTGACTTGAAAGATTTGCGCCACCAAATCGGCGTTGTCCAGCAGGATGTTTTTCTTTTCAGCGGAACGATCCGGGATAATATTACCTTAAACCGGCTGCCCCTAACCAACCAGGCATTGGAAAAGATCGCCCACCAGGCCAATGCGTACGAGTTTATCCAAACCCTTCCGCAAAAATTTGATACGCCTGTTGGCGAACGGGGCACCGCCCTTTCCACGGGACAGCGGCAGCTCCTTGCCTTTGCCCGTATCCTGGCTTTCAACCCCTCGATTTTTATCCTGGATGAAGCCACCGCTCACATCGATACCTATACCGAAAAACTCCTCCAGGCCTCTCTAAGAGAAGCAACCCGGGGACGCACCTCTTTTATTATTGCCCACCGGCTTTCCACCGTCCGACAGGCTGACCGTATTTTTTTCATACGGGAAGGAGAGTTGACCGAAGTGGAGAGTTTTGACCGCCTGGTAGAAGATATTAATCATTATTTTAGAGCCAGCTTACCCACCAGGAAAGCGACATAAGTTATTCCACCCATCCCAGATCGGGCTCTACAGGGTCGCTTAGCTCCATATGACCGGTAAGAGTTTCGATGGCTTCGCCGTCGATCAGAAATTGAACCCGTTGGATGTCGGGACGCTCGGCCAGGGTATTTACAATGGAATAAACGGTTAATATTTCTCCCGTTGAGCCGCCCCAATGGCTGGTGCGTAGTTCTTCAGAAAAATCAGCCAGAGCCAGTCCTTCATTAACGTCAACACCATGAACCCGGGTGTCTCCAGGTATGGTACGCCCCATCTCCGGGCTCTCGGGCCCCTTGATCAGTTCTTCCAGGATAAGCACGTTAATATCCTGATCTTCAACCACCACCTGGCGAGTTTCCCGGATCAGTTTTTCGGCCTGACCGTTGGTAAAATAGAGGGCAATGGTTTCTTCAAGGGGTTCGTCAGCTTCTTCTTCCTCCGGTTGCTCACCGTTTTCAGGATCATCAGCAGACGGGTCAGGGGGTGGGAGAGGGTCCTCTCTACTACAGCCCTGGCAAGTCCACAATGTAACCAACAATAAAAAGACGAGAAGAAACAGACCGTATTTTTTGCCTACTTTTTGTAACAATACCAACCCCTCCTAAGTAGCGTATATGAATCAAACACCGCGTTTTTGTGATTTCACCACTAGTACTATTTTTTTCCTTTGCAGCCTATTCTATTCCTGCCTAACCGCCACGGCCCTTTAGGGCCACAACAGGGGATAAAAAGAAGCATGGGGACGGCAGGCTGTGTAAAGGAAGCATGGGGACGGTTCTCCTGCTTCCTTTCTTGGGAAGCATGGGGACGGTTCTCCTGCTTCCTTTCTTTGTTTTCAATTACTGCAGGAATGGAAGCACCGGTTTTAGGATAGGGAACCCAGGCTTCTTGTTAAACCAAAGGAAGCAGGAGAACCGTCCCCGTGCTTCCCGGAGAACCGTCCCCGTGCTTCCCCCCATACTCATTATTCAGAAAGCGGCGTAGGCTTCAGCAGCCAGATTTCTGTTTCCTCCGGAAGGTCTTCCAGGTTGATCTCGACCATGCCGGGACCCAGTTCTTTGACGTTTTTCTCTCCTTCAGTAAAGGTTTTTAACGGGTCAATGGGCCAGTTTCGGGTTGCTTCCGTTCGGTAATGCATGGGAATAACCACCGCTGGAGAAAGCTCCAACACAAGCTCTTTGGCTTGTTTAGCGTCAATCGTATAATGCCCCCCAATAGGGACCATTAAAATATCAAGATCTCGAAGCTTTTCTGCCTGGGTTTCATTTAATGGGTGACCCAGGTCGCCCAGGTGAGCAATTTTTACTTCACCAAATTCAAAGATAAAGGCCATATTTCGACCCCTAAGCCTGCCCGAAGCATCGTCGTGGTAGGTGGGCAAGCCGGTTACTCGAACCCGACCCAAAGAGACCATGACATCTTCCCAGCCCAGTCCATCTGCAGTCAGGCCGCGAATAACTTGGGCCCCCGGAGCCGCTGCCACAAAATTGTGGTCCATGTGTTCGTGACTGACAGTAATTACATTGGCATCCACCTGAAGTTCCCCGTAACCAACCTGGGGTGAAAATGGATCAAGTAAAAAGCGGATGTCAAATAGATCCAGCATAAAGCAAGAATGGCCATAATACGTTATCCCTACTTCGCTGATCACGTCTTCTTCCTCAATATCCGGCTCAATCTGTTCAACGGGGGGGGATTCCTGCTCGGCCATATCCATGCCTTCTTGGAGGGACTGCTCCCTTCGTTCTGAAATAATTCGGAAACTAACCCACAAAGTAGCCGCTAAAACCACAATTAAAGCCAACAAAACCGTTTTTCTGCTCATAAATTTATCCTCCTTCCAGGCCGCCAGGGCAGCGAACTGTTCCTTACTATATAAATTTATGAGCAGGACCGGTGAAAATACGTGTTTATGAAAATAAACCCTTTGACATTGGCTAGTTTTGCTCCGACTTGTCTCTAAAGGTCAAGTTAAGAATATATACACCGGCATCTCGCTCTTTTTGAATATCAAATCCCATGTTTTCAAATAATTGAAAGACCGCCTGGTTTCCCTGGAGCGTTTCCCCGGTAAAACCATGCAGGCCCTGCTTTTTAGCCAGGTATGTAAGATACGCCAAGAGCTCCATGCCCACTCCATGGTTCTGGTAATCATCTCTGACAACCAGCGCGATTTCTGCTGTCAGTTGTCCCGGGTTGGTGCCGTATTGGCCTATACCCACGATGAATTCGCTGCTTTCTTGTTGTATAACGGCCAGGATGACCATCTCTTCTGTATAATCCACCGCCATAAAACTTTTCTGCACCATTTCATGGGACATCTGTCGGCGCAAGGAAATAAACCGCTTGTACATGCTCTTGTCTGATAGGGCGTAGAAAAAGTCCTTGATCAGGGGCTCATCACTAATTTTAACGGGGCGCATCAAGATACGCAGGCCTGTCTTGGTCGTCCGGTAGCTTTCCAGGTCTTCGGGATATTCACCCTTTCGCCCCGGTATGAATATCTGGTCTTTGTATATCAGGTTGAGCTTTTTCGCTTCCTCGATGAGCCAGGCGCGGAATTTAGGGTGGGCAATGGCAATCAGGGACATGGCTCTTTCTCGAATATTTTTCCCGTGAAGATAGGCAATGCCGTATTCGGTGACCACGTAATGAACATCCCCGCGGGTTAAAGTGACCCCGGCGCCTTCTTTTAAATAGGGAACGATGCGGGACACTTCCCCTCCGTCCGTGGTAGACTGCAGGGTAAGAATGGTTTTGCCCCCGGGAGCCATGACTGCTCCCCGCATGAAATTAGACTGCCCTCCGACGCCGCTGTAAAAAAAAGTTCCAAGGGATTCGGCGGTAGATTGGCCGGTCAGATCGATTTCCAAGGCACTGTTAATGGCCACCATGTTCTGTTGGCGGGCGATATTTAACGGGTTGTTGGTAAAATCTACAGGGCGAAATTCGATGGCCGGGTTGTCGTGGATATACTGGTATGTATCGGTTTTTCCCATACAAAATGCAGCCAAGGTTTTCCCCCGGTTGACGGTTTTTTTGGAATTGTTAACCACTCCTCTTTTCATGAGCTCGATAATCCCGTCACTGAGCAGTTCGGTGTGTACGCCCAGGTCTTTTTTTTCAAACAGATTGCAAAGGGCTGCATTGGGCAGGCTGCCATACCCGACCTGGAGGGTGTCTCCATCCTGAATAATGCGGGCAACATACTTGCCTACCCGTTGAACGATATCACTGGGCGTGTTCTGTTCAAATTCCAGCAAAGGTTCTTCAAAGGGAATGATATAATCAACATTTTCAGCATGCAAAAACGTTTCCCCATGAACCCGGGGCATATTGGAATTTACCTGGACAATGACCACCGACGCGCTTTCAACAGCAGCTTTCACAATGTCCACACTGATTCCCAGGCTCAGGTACCCATGGTCATCGGGGAGAGAGGTCTGGACCAGGGCCACATCGACGGGCACATGTTTTTGGCGGAAGAGAACCGGAACCTCCGACAAAAAAATCGGCGTGTAATCCGCCATCCCTTGATTTACCGCTTCCCGGGCATTACTGCCGATGAAGAAAGAATTGTGGCGGAAATTGCTCTGAAGTTTTTCATCCGTATAAGGGGCAACCCCCAGGGTCCAAACCTGAAGAATCTGGGCATCAAAAAAGGCCTTTGGGTTGGCTTTCACGTACTCAACCAGGGAATTCACCAGGTGTTGAGGCTCTCCGCACCCCGTTCCAATGAAAATCCGGTCGCCGGGGCGGATGTTTTCATAAGCCCGTTCTTCGGAAACAAATTTTTTGGGGAAGGTTTGTCTAAGCTGCTCCAGGTTGGTCAACCGTTTTTGTTTTTTCTTGCGGTACATGTTCTACACCTCTTTCTAATCGCTGCCTTGAATCTTTTCCCAAAGCGGAAGACCCGTATCACTGTCAGGGCCTCGAACCAACCGGGGTCCTATCAATTCCTGCAGGAAAAATTCTCCGGCAAAAACCACCGTTCCGGGAACCAGGTGTCCGCCAAGAAGACCTCCTAAGTTATCACCCAGGGTAATGTGCAGGTGAGCGACCGGGCGGCCTTCGCGTAAGCTGATATTGCCTAAACAGCTCAAAATTTCCAGCTCTTTGTCAAAAACAAGGTGTTCGTACTGGCGTTTCTGCTGATTGTAAAACCCAATCACCGCTTTCTCTACGGCGCCAATGACTTGTACCCATCCTGCATGAACCTGCTTTTCTGCAGCAAAGGCCTCCAGAGCTTGCAGCAAGTCACCCTTAAAGGGAAGCCGTCCGATAAAGTGCCGACCCGGCTTTGCTTGTTGAAACCACATCTTATCTACCTCCTCAGGGGAATATTTACCTATCACGTTTTTCCTTTTTTATGCTATAATAGGATACTGGAATTGTATTTGATCTCTGTCAGATTATACAAGAACGGGAGGCGGATCATGGACCCCATCACACATGCGCTTGTAGGCATGGGTATAGGTGCCCTATCTGGACAAGGCTTAACACCCTATAACCCCCTCTATTGTGCTGCAGTAATGGGAGCAATTATACCCGACCTGGACATTGTGACCATGCTTAAAGGGGAAGTGGCGCTGATCAAGCATCACCGGGGGGCAACCCATTCCATCGGTGGGCTGCTTTTTTTATCCGCCCTTACAGCAGGCGTTATTTTCATCGATTTTGGCGGCAATATTTTTCAGTATTTCCTTTGGGCCCTGGCCGGGGGGCTTTCCCACGTGTTCCTGGACACCTTAAACTCCTACGGAACCCAAATATTCTGGCCTTTTTCACGTAAGCGGTGGACTGCAAACCTGTTCATGTTTTATGATCCGGTTATCATGATCTTGTTTTTGCCTGTTCTTTTTTCGTATCAGGCGCCAAAAACCGCGGGTTTTGTTGCACTGGCCGCGTCCTTTGTTTATTTGCTCTTCCGCTGGAAGTTTCGCAACAATGTCCATCGTTATCTTCAAAAAAAATATAACCTGAAACCCC
>SKMY01000023.1 GCA_007120815.1 Syntrophomonadaceae bacterium
CAACTTTTTGAAGGTCAACGTCACGGTGCTTATCTATCATGACCAGAATTTTCGGCAGCGAATTATTCAAGATATAGGCGATCTCCGGTCCCTTGTAATTGGGATTAATTCCAACCAAAATTGCACCAACCATGGAGGCAGCCATGTAAGTGTAAATGTATTCGATAGATGTTGGCATCAATACGGCTATTCGGTCTCCTTTTTCTACCCCGAGTTCCAAAAAAGACCTGGCCAATTGTTTAACTTGAGATAAAAATTCGCTATAGGTTACCCGTGATGATGACGTAATTAGCGCTTCTTTTTCAGGATAACGATCTGCTGCTTCTTCCAGGTAATAGGAAATACGTGTAGGTTTCAAGCAATCTTCCTCCTTTTCCAAGAATATTAATAACGCATATTAGTATTGTAATCGAATTAGTCCAAATATTCAATATTATTTGCTTTATATTTCTTAATTTTGTCCCTGCATTACATTAAACAATCCAATCGAGTATAATACTATTAACAAATTATTAAGGAGAAGTGAATGGAGGAAAAGGGAAAGATTAGAAAAGGATTGCTGATGGCCATGGGCGCGGGCATTTGTTGGGGAGCCACCGGGTTGTTTGGAACCCTGCTTTTCGCACAGGGGTTTGAGCCGCTTGCCGTTGCGTCTGCTCGTATATTTTTTGCTTTCATCGCTTTCATGGTTGTGTTTTTACCTGGCCGTTATTCCAAAATGGCTGTTTCAAAAAAAGACCTGTTCTTGCTGGCTTCGTTCAGTTTTATTGGCATCACACTGTTTAATCTTTTCTACTTGGAGGCCGTAGAGCGCGTTGGAATATCTGTTGCAGTCGTTTTGTTGTATACGTCTCCGTTATTTGTTGTTTTGTTTTCCTCCATTTTTCTGGGGGAGCGCATTACTCGCGCAAAGGTAATCGCTATTGCTTTGCTGCTTATGGGAACGTTTTTTGTGGTGCAAGCTTACCAGGTATCGCTGTTGAGACTAAATTTTGTCGGGATCATGATGGGACTGGGAGCGGGGTTTGCATTTAGCTTGTTGAGTATATTTAGCAAGGCAGCACTTATTAAAGCTGATCAACTCACAAAAATATTTTATATGTTTCTTTTCGGTTCCATTTACCTGTCCTTAATTTACCCGCCTTGGCGGATATTTGATCAGGACCTTTCTTCCAACACGGTTTTTGCCCTGGCAGGGCTTGTATTAGTTTCAACTTTTTTAGCGTATACGCTCTACATCCTGGCTTTATCACACCTTGAAGCCGGAAAGGCCAGCATTGCAGTGGCACTGGAGCCGGTTGCAGCAATTCTTTTCGCTTTTATTTTCCTGGGCGATGTGCTGTTTGTAAGCCAGTACCTGGGCGTAGCCTTGGTTTTGTCGGGTATTTTGCTGGTCAGTTATTCATGATCTTAGTAAGGAAAGGCGGCACATTGTCTCAAACGTGTTGTTTTAAACGTCAAGCTGTTTTATAATGAAAAGATACAAGCCTAAACACTGTAATGGGAGAGAAGAGTGATGAAACTGTTAACGCTTTATGATAAGCTTTTTATTGGGTTCATTCTTTCTTTAAGCGTGGCAGGTTTTATTCTTAACTTTACGTTTGATACGGGTATGGACCAAAAGTATATTGCCATTCACGTGGATAATGTATTTATGAAGGAAATATCTTTCAATGAAAGCACCCGCGAAGAAATACAAATTATGCTTGGTTCCAACAATGAACACCAGGCGATAGTTGAAATAAAAGAAGGTAAGGCGCGCATGCTTCCAATAGATGAAGAGCTGTGCCCCCGGGGTATTTGTTCGCACACGGGTTGGATTAACAGGAGTTATCAGAGCATTGTATGTGTACCCAATCGGATTGTGGTACACTTTTCCGACACAAGTGTCGAGGGTGTTGATGCTGTCACATATTGATCTTGTTTTATGGCAAACGTAAATTCTTGACAACAATGTTAAATCTATTTATAATTAAGTTTAGTTTTGGGGGGGTATCCATGAAGCTCTATATTCCCGAGCTTAAAAAAGGAGAAGGTGAATTCTTTTCGTATGACGGGACTATTGAGCTTAATTGTATTAAGCTTGATTATTTGAAAGAACAACCTGTACAACTTCATGTTAACCTAAAAGCAACTTATGTGCAAAACAGAGTTCTCTTGAAAGGAACCTGGCATGCTGAAATCGACACAGAATGCCACCGCTGTTTAACCTCTTTTGCCCTTCAGTTTGATGAAATGCTATACGAAGAGCTTCCTCACTTAACCAAGGGCATCGCTTCAGAACGTGAATCAAAAGAAGGCATTGAATTAAGAGATGGAGAGAGCTTTGCTTTTAAGGGAGATACCCTTGACCTGACTGATTTATTTGAGCAGTTGTTTTTAATGAGCCAACCGCTTAAGATGATTTGTCAAGAAGATTGTCGAGGCCTCTGCAGTACCTGTGGTGCCAATAAGAATTTGGATATGTGCTCTTGTGAAAAGCAAATTGACCCTCGCTGGGTTATTCTTGACAAGCTCAAAAAGAATTCTTAAAGAATGGTGTCACGTTGATACAATAAAACACAGGTCATCCAATTGTCCTTTTTATTAAAGGAGGTGTTCTAAATGGCTGTTCCCAAAAGACGTACTTCAAAAACAAGAAGGAATAAAAGGAGGGCCCAATGGAAGCTGGCTTTGCCCGGACTCGTGAAATGTTCCCAATGCCATGAAACCAAAATGGCTCATCGGGTCTGCCCTAGCTGTGGTCACTATAAAGGCAAGGAAGTTGTTTCCGAAAAATAATGGAACGTGCCTGGGTATTGATTGGACGTTATGGTCATGATGTAACCCGGGAATTCTTTTTATTTAAAGGGTTTTATTTTCAGGAATAATCATTGTTAATAATCATTGTTTTTAAGGAGATGGAGAGCGTGTTGCGCGTAGCAGTTGATGCCATGGGGGGTGACCATGCTCCTGGCGAGATCGTGAAAGGGGTCATTGCGGCCGTAAACAAATCCAAAGAGTTGGAAGTGCTGCTTGTTGGCTCTGAAGAAGCCATACAGAACAGTGTAAGGGGAAAAATAGACCTATCGAGGATTCGTATCATACACACCGATGAATTCATCGGGAATGACGAAGACCCTGGTCTGGCAATTCGGCGCAAGAAAAAAGCATCCATGGTGGCTGCTATGCAGTTGGTACGCAGCGGGGAAGCAAGCGCTGTTGTAAGCGCTGGAAATACAGGAGCACTGATGGCCGGGGGCTTGTTATTTCTGGGCCGAATAAGCGGAATTAAACGGCCTGCACTCTTAACCGTAATCCCTACATTTAAAGGGGGCGGAACTGTTGTCCTGGATGTGGGCGCAAACATGGATGCCAAGGCCGACCACATGTTTCAATATGCGTTAATGGGTGAAATATATGCCTCTGAAGTCTTGGGGAAGGTAAACCCGAGAATTGCACTTCTAAATATCGGAAGCGAAGAGAACAAGGGGAACCACCAGGTTAAAGCGGCATACA
>SKMY01000027.1 GCA_007120815.1 Syntrophomonadaceae bacterium
AATCTCCTCGTGGTTTTTTTCAGAAGGCTTTGGTTTTACCCCTCCTTTAGTTTCTTGCGTTTCATCTTGATGAGCTAAATGTGTCTCCGATGGATCAGACGCACTTTCCTTGATTTCAGTTATATATGTAGAAGACACCAAAACACCTTCTGACGCTTGTAAATGGTATGAATCAAATTCACCTCTATTGTCAACCGGGCCAATTTCTGATCCGACTACAACTTTCTTTAAGCCTGATTTTTCTCCCGGTCGTATGATTCCTTCATTATCATATTCTACAAGCAGCTGACACTCTTTTGCTTCACCTTTTTCTATGGCGGGAGATATGTCTTTTTCCAAGCCAGGAACATCTGTGTTTTTAAGTAGCGTTATGCTCATTGTTATCAACCCAACGATCAAAAGTACAGAAAAGTATCTTGTCTTCATTGATTTCAACTCCATTACTCATAGTAAAAAACCCCAGTATGCATTACATGAGGTTATTTTACTAAAAGCTGGCATCGTTGAGAAGTGGTAATGACTGGTGTGAACGGCTTATGTTTCCACCTCTGTTTACTTAGGGCCCCCAAAAGCCTTAGCGGTTATAAATAAGTTCTATTACAATGTCTCTTTTATGGTACGGGTTATTAAATGGTGACTTAAGGGAAAACTAAATCAACATTCGGGGGTGATAGTTTTGAAAATCAAGCCCATAGCAGTATTTACATTGTTCATATTGCTGGTTACCATTAACGGGTGCTCAGGAAGAGAAAACAACGAAGAAAACGAACAGCCAGAAAATAATATGCCTGGGGAGATTGAACGAATAGAAGAAATAGCCCTGAAAATTATGCAGCAGGCTGACATCATCCCGGTTGTCAGAATGACAGTCGAAGAACCAGGTAATGAAAATCAAGAAAAAATAGTCACATTTGAAGAAACCCTGCTCGGAGAAGTATTAGATAAAGAGATGAATAATCAAAATGAGGAAGAAACCCAGGAACACCCGGAAAACCCAGAAGCAATTTGGGATAATATTAAAGAAGAGGTAACAAAGTTATATCAGCATTGGGATGAACTTAAGCTTAAGATGGCTCGGGAGAGGATTTTTTCAGACACCATTTATTCCTTTGAAGAAACAATGGACAGCTTAACCATATCGATTGCAGAAGAAAAACAATTCGATACCTTGAGTGCGGCAAATCAATTGACGGTATATTTAGCGAAATTTATGGCGCCTTTTGCAGAAAACGCCCTTCCATCAGCATACGAGTTAAAGCACCATACCAGAAAAATTGTCCTACTAAGTGCAACAAAGCACTATACGGAGGCCCAAAAACGTTTAGACCTTATGGAGATGCTTATGGGTGAAATATTGAACGATTTAGACGATCTAGAGGCAAGTGAAAAGGCTGAGAAGTTAGAGATGAGTCTGCATAACCTGCAAAGAGTCGTTTACAAGGAAAACCTGGATTTAATTAAAATGCATTCGGCCGTGTTCATGGAAAACATCACGGAAGTAATCCAAGAATTAGAACAGCTTTAGAGGAAACCCTGGTTGCCGTGCCGCTTAATTCTCCTTGGCAGGCTGTGGCAACCGTTATTAACTTATTGTTGGGAGAAACCCAAATTGACTCAAACAATTGTAATCCTTGGTGGAGGCGTTGGAGGCGTTGTTGCGGCAAATGTTCTAAGTAAAGCCCTCTCCAGGAAACACCGGGTCGTCCTGTTTGATCGCGATACCAATCACTATTTTCGAGGTTCCTACCCCCTGTTACTGGTCAACAAGCGCTGCCCGAAGCAGATTACCCGGCGGTTGGAAAGCTTAAACCGCAAAGGGATAGAGTTTATTCAAGCAGAGATAGAACAGGTAAATCTTCTGCAGCGCCTGGTCATTACAAGTAAAGGCAGCATGAGTTACGATTTCCTTGTGATTGCTTTGGGGGCAGAACATCACCCGGAAACTGTTCCCGGTATGACCGATGGGTCCATCAATCCCTGGAATTTAGTTGGCGCCGACGACCTGCGTAATCAATTAAAAGGTTTTAGAACAGGTCGTATTGTTTTATTTATTTCCAGCCTCCCCATCACCTGCCCCCCGGCTCCTTACGAAACGATGTTTCTTGTAGATGAGTACTTCAGAAAGCGAAGGTTGCGGGCTCAGGTGCAGTTAACCCTGGTTACTCCGGAACCCTACCCCGAACCGCTGGCCCCGCCTAAGGTTGGAGAAAGCATCCGTAAGATGCTGGACAGGCGCGGTATTGAACTGATTACCCAGGCTAAAGTGCTATCCCTGGATATAAAGACTGGAAATCTGGTCCTGGACCATGGGATTACAGTTTCGGGCGACCTGTTCCTCGGCATTCCATCCCACTGGGGGCCATCTGTGTTTCAGGGCTCAGGGATAACGGAGCAAGGCGGTTGGATCGAAGTTGATCCATATACTCTGGAAACAAAAGCAGAAAAGGTATTTGCCATAGGAGACGCAGCAGCTATAAAGCTACCAAAACAAAGAGTATGGGCGCCAAAGGCAGGAATATTTGCCCATTACCAGGCCGAAGTCGTTGCTCGCAATATTGCTTTAATAATCGACGGGAAAAAACCGTATCATCGATATACGGGTAAAGGGCTCTGAATTGTGGCGACCGGGTTCGGTAGGGCCCGTTATTCCTCAATAAACTATTATCATCATCCAAACCCGCGCATCACGATGCAGCGTCCCAGCAAATGGGCCTATTGGGTTAAATTGGGATTTGAGAGGTACTGGCTAAAACGCTGGTTTTAATCGGGAATGGGGTTCATGTTTTCCATTTTCTCATACTGATTCCCTTAATAACAAAACACTTAACTCCAACTTTGTATTTCTACAATGTTGTCCTCCGGGTCCCTGGCGTAGACAACAGTTAAAAAGCCCACGTCTTTAATTTCTTTTTTTACCGTTTCCCCAAGCCTTTTACCGCCATTTACGATGAGTTTTTCCAGAAATGATTCAACATCATCCACCTGAAAAGCGATATGAGCAAGACCGGGACCGTTAATAAGAGGCGTTTCTTTGTTTTCTATTCCTTGATTAAATTGAAATATTTCCAGGGTTGGACCATTTGAATATCCGGGAAGGCGAAGGTGAATTCCTTGAATGTGAACCTCTTTTATGCCAGTGAGCTGATCGACCCATTTGCCGGAAAGGTCGCGTTCAGGATATACCGGAACACAACCAAAGACATGAATGTAAAACCGGGCAAGTGCTTTATAATTCCGTGCAACAATGTTCGTGTGGGCATATTTCACATTCATCATGACACCCTCCCGAAAGGTTCGTTTTTATCGTACGATCAACACGCTGACCTCTGAGTGATTTGCGACGGCATTACTGACACTACCTAAAAATAGTTTATCAATTCCACCCAATCCCCTGCTGCCCATCACAATCAGATCATACCCTTCTTCCGCAGCAACTTGGATAATGGTATCCGCTGGTTTCCCTTTTTTTAGCACGTTATTAA